>NZ_JAKRMN010000002.1:0-290169 GCF_022346365.1 Brevibacterium sp. ACRRH | reverse complement strand
CCCAGCAAGCTAGAGCTTCATCGTTCGACTTGCATGTGTTAAGCACGCCGCCAGCGTTCGTCCTGAGCCAGGATCAAACTCTCCACAAAAAACAAGAAAGAAAAACCCCAGCACCCAAAAAGAAAAGACAAGAAAAATAATCAAGCCAAATCAATCTGAGAACCAGAAAAAATAAAAAACTGGCATCACAAAAACAAACAAACACGCTATTGAGTTGAAAAAGAACAGACGCACAGCAACCTTCTCACCAGTAGTTTTGGTGCTCCAGCCGCGGCGGCCGAGTCACTACTCTAAACCATTTAGATCTCATTTCGCAAATCAGCTGAAAGCGAGTAAATGCACACAGCTAAATTCGTCGATTCATCGAATCTATCGAAATGGAATCTGCTTGATTGGCGTTCGGTTCCAGTGGAAGCGGGGCCACGCTTAATTCTGATCGAATTTTGTCTTGGGGCCCGCTCGCTTCGGTGTTTTCCCGCCTGAGCAGTGGTAACTAATCTACACACACCCAAGGCCCAACGCAACTCGAATTAGTGTGATCCCCATCTCTATTCATCTGGCGGAATAAACACGCCCCACGCATCGCTATTAGTGACACCATGAGCAGTATGAGTGAAACCACCGCAGACAGTAGTTACCAGCCAAACCCTGACGCAACACCTTTGTCCCTGATCGACTTTGCCACCATTTTTTCCGGCGAACGTCCCGCAGAGGCGTACGCGCGTTCCGTCACTCTTGCTCAACGCGCCGAAGAACTCGGTTACTCACGCATCTGGTACGCCGAACACCACAACATGTCCACGATCGCCTCGGCGGCCCCCGCGGTTCTTATTTCGCACGTGGGCGCACACACATCGCGCATCCGCCTGGGCGCCGGCGGCGTCATGCTCCCCAACCATTCACCACTCGTAGTTGCGGAACAGTTCGGCACTTTGGCGGAGTTGTACCCAAACCGGATCGACCTCGGCCTTGGACGTGCCCCCGGCACCGACCAACGCACCCTGCTGGCCCTCCGCCGCGACGCCAGTGCAGCCGACCACTTCCCCTCAGACGTCGCCGAACTCGCCGGCTATCTGAGCGACGAATCGCGCATTCACGGCATCAGTGCCGTCCCTGGACAAGGCACGCACGTGCCACTTGTCATCCTGGGGTCATCGCTGTTTGGTGCCAACCTGGCCGCGCAAATGGGGCTGCCGTACAGCTTCGCCTCGCACTTTGCGCCGCAGGCACTCGAAGAGGCCGTGGCCCATTACCGCGGCAACTACCAGCCCTCGGAGCGCTTCCCGGAACCGTACGTCATCGCCGCCGTCAATGTGACGGCTGCAGACACCACCGAGGTCGCTGAAGAGCACGCTGAGTACGTCCGCCGAGGTCGTGTCAAGGCGTTCTTGGGGCGGCAGGTTGGGCGCCGACTCTCCGACGAAGAAATCGACATGCTGGTCGAGTCACCACAGGGTAAGCAGATTATTGCCATGCTCAAGTACTGGGCGATTGGTACCGGTGACCAGGTGCGTTCGTACCTTAAAGACTTCACTCAAACGGCGCGCGCAGATGAACTCATGATCTCGCTCCAGTCCCCGGACACCGACTCGACCATGCGCTCCCTTGAGATCCTGGCCGACGCATGGGGCATCAACAGTTAACTGGAGCGAGCTCACTGCCTACGGCCCCTAGCGACGCTCAGTTGGAGCGATACTCCGGATCAATAATGGGCCACGTGTGTACCGGCTTGCCTGACTCCTGATTTTCAATGTACAGATCCACCAGGCGGGCCAGCGCGTCACGGCGAGTCTCGGTGTCGGGTTTCGACACGCTAGGGTTCATCGCTGACAACGTGCGCATCTGCCACACCGCACCGTTTTGGCGTGTGGCGGCACGTTGCTCGATGATACCCAAGTAGTAGTCGATGAGGTCCTGGTCGACTTTGAGGTCTTGAAGACCCTTCTGTGCCCGCTCAAGCAGGTGGTTGCGCACCAACTTCGCCACGTCGATCTTGCCCAACGTGGGCCATGTGATGCGCGCGAACATACCGTTGCGACACCCCTCATAGAAGTTGGAGCGAGCTTCGTTGAACGACAGTCGCGACCACACCGGCCGGTTCTGCTCACTTAGGTAATTGACCATGCCGTAATAGAACGCGGCGTCGGCAACCATGTCGGTTGCGGTGGGCCCTGCTGGGAGCAGACGGTTTTCCACCCGCACGTGAGCAGTTCCGTCTCCTGAATCGCTGGGCGCATAGATTGGCCGGTTCCACCGCCACACAGTTCCGTTGTGCAGATTCAAGTAGTGCAAAGCAGGTGCTTTGCCCTTCATGATGGGTGAGCCTGACTCTTCCCGCGACTCCGGCAGCAACGGCGGGAAGTACCGGACGTTTTCTTCGAAAAGGTCAAAGATCGACGTGATCCAGCGTTCCCCAAACCACACCCGAGGTCGTACACCCTGGGCGACGAGTTCCGGGGTTCGCGTGTCGATGGACTGCTCAAACACTGGGACCCTGGATTCGTGCCACAGCTTGCGTCCCATGAAAAGTGGGGAGTTAGCACTCAAAGCTACTTGCACACCCGCGATCGCCTGCGACGCGTTCCATGCGTCGGCGAATCGGTTGGGCGCTACCTGCAAGTGCAACTGCATCGAAGTACACGCCGCTTCCGGCGCCACGTCATTGAACTCTGCCGAAAACGATTCGCGGTTGCTTAAGTCAATGTGTACGAGTTCCCCGCGCGACTGCACCACCATATTGGACAGCGCCCGGTATCGGTTTTCATCCGTGATCCACTCCGGAGCGTCCAAGAACTCCTGGGTCAGCGTGGGCAACGTGCCGATCGATGCAACGCGCGCGCCACACTTCTTCGCCCCAGCACGCGCCGCCATGAGTCGGGCATCTAAGCCATTCTCCAAGTTCTTCAACCCTGCACCAGCAACCGACAACACAGGGTGGTTAAGCTCGAAGTTGAACGAACCGATCTCGGTCTGAAAGTCAGGGTTGTCGATGACGTCCAACACCTGCTGGTTCACGGGAGCAGGCTGCTGGTTCTCATCCACCAAGTTGAGTTCGAGTTCCAAGCCGATCGTTCCCCGTGCCAAGAAATCCGCGTCCTGCAAGTACGCGTCAAAAGTTTCGAGGTCGTGGCCAAGCTGTTTGCGATAGTCAGTCCGCTGGCGGGGCGTGTAGCTCTGCGCGGAAATTGCGTCACCCATACTCATAGCCTTGCATAACTTGTCACGAATGTGGGACCCACAACATTAAAGAAAACAGCGAGACTACTATGAAGAGAGCGACGTTTGACAAGGGAGGAAACCGAACATGAATTTTGAAAACATTTTGCAACAGTCACACGACCGACTCCCCCAGATGCTCGCCGACATCGAACGAGTCATCAACATCGAAACCCCGTCCTCGGACAAAGAAGCCGTCAAACGCGGGGCAGAAGACTTCGCCACACTCATGCATGAACGACTGGGCGTCGAACCAGACCTCGTCGACATCGACGGTGTGACCCACGTGCGCTTGCGATTCGGCGACGGAGACCGCAAAGTCATTCTGGTCAACCACCAAGACACCGTGTGGCCCCACGGCACTTTGGACCGCCTACCCTTCAGCAACAAGGACGGTGTTCTGCGCGGCCCCGGCGTTTTCGACATGATCACCGGCGCCGTCATGAGCGTCCACGCAACTGCACTGCTACAGGACAATGGCACTGACCTAGACGGACTCACCATCCTGGTCACGGGAGATGAAGAAGTGGGGTCGACCACCTCGGCGGACTTCATTGTCAACGAAGCGAAAGGCGCGTCCGCAGCGTTCGTCTTGGAAGCCTCCCAACACGGCGCACTCAAGGTGGAACGCAAAGGCTCGTCAATCTACACGGTGAACGTCCGCGGAAAGGCAGCCCACGCTGGACTCGAACCAGAAAAGGGCATCAACGCCGGACTCGAACTTGCCCACCAAATGCAGGTCATCGCAGGATTTGCCAACCCCGAGGCCGGCACCACCGTGACACCCACCGTATTTTCCGGCGGGACCACCACCAACACCGTGCCCGCACACGCGAAAGTCAACGTGGACGTGCGCGCGAAGACCGCAGAAGAACAAGAACGCGTGGACGCACTCATGCGCGGGCTCACGCCGTCCATGGAAGGCGCGCGGATCGAACTCGAAGGTGGCATCAACCGGCCCCCAATGGAACGCAACATGGCGCAAGGACTGTTCGACCGGGCAGTTGAGCTGGCCCAAAAACTGGGAATCGAAACACCAACTGCGGTTGCCGTGGGAGGAGGCTCGGACGGAAACTTCACGGCCGGAGCCGGCGTCCCCACCCTGGACGGCCTGGGCGCGGTAGGAGACGGCGCCCACGCTGAACACGAACACGCGCTGGTCGACCAGATTGCACCTCGGACGGCTCTGCTGGCCACCCTGATCGCAGACCAGCTCGCCTAACGGGCACGACCGCCAGAACTTCTCACCCACTTAACCACCTACTCAAGCACCCACACCTCAGGAGGAACCGTGAAACTGTCATCCATCCGACTGCACAACGTAGCCGTACCGCTCGTCACCCCGTTCGAAACGTCGTTCATGCGCGAAACCGAAAAAGAGTGCTACCTCATCGAGGCCACGTTCGACACCGATGCCGGCCAGGTCACCGGTTGGGGCGAGTCCGTAGCGATGTCGGCGCCGCTGTACTCCTCCGAGTACGTGGAAGGCGGGATCGACGTGACCCGCCGATGGATCGCCCCCATCTTGTTTGATGTGGAAGACCTGCGCGCCGAGCGCGTCGCCTGGCACCTGCGCCACATCGTTGGCCACCAGATGGCCAAGTCAGCCATGGAAATGGCGGTCCTGGACGCGCAACTGCAAGTGGCGGGGCTGTCCTTCAAGGACTACCTGGGTGGTGTGACGGACACGGTTCCGTCTGGTGTAAGTGTGGGAATGCAAGACTCCATCCCCGAACTCCTCAAGGTCATTGGCGGGTACATGGAAGAGGGCTACGCCCGCATCAAGCTCAAGATCAAGCCGGGCAAGGACATCGAACCCGTTGCGGCTGTGCGAAAGGAATTCGGTGACGACTTCCTGTTCCAGGTCGACGCCAACGCCGCGTACACCCTGGTTGACGCCGCTCACCTGAAGAAACTGGACGACTTTGGGCTTCTGCTCATCGAACAGCCACTGGGCGAGGCCGACATCCGCCAGCACGCACTGCTTGCCAAGCAGATGAGCACGCCCATGTGCCTGGACGAATCGATCGTGTCCGCCGAAGCCGCAGCCGACGCGATCTCGCTGGGTGCCGCCGATGTCATCAACATCAAGCCTGGTCGCGTTGGTGGTTACCTCGAAGCGAAGAAGATCCACGACTTGGCATCGGCCCACGGTGTCGCGGTGTGGCACGGTGGCATGCTGGAACTGGGAATCGGGCGCGCTGCCAACGCGGCAATGGCGTCTCTGCCCGGGTTCACGTTGCCCGGTGACATTTCTGGATCCAAGCGCTTCTTCCACGAAGACATCACGGAAGAAATCGTTCAGCACGACGGCGTTGTCGACGTTCCGACCGGACCAGGGTTCGGCGTCACCGTCAACCGCGAAACCCTTGCGAAGTTCACCCGCGAAACAATCGACATCACGCCTCAGAAGTAACCGTGTAAGCGAGGCGAAACGGCGCAAAGTGAGCGAGACGGCGCGTTATAAGGCGCCGTCTCGCTCACTTTGCGTCGTCTGAGTCGTCCGGTTCGTCTTCCGGACCATCCTCAGCGCGACCGGTGTCGTCGGAGTCCTGCCCGCCGCGACCTCGGCGGTCACGTTCCGCAAGCGCGTCACTGATGAACTTGGCGATCTCAGCCGCACCCGGGTAGGAACTTGGGCGGGATTCCGGCCGAGGTGGTTCCTGGGGTTCCGCGGAGAAACCCGCTCTGCGTGATGGGCGCGGGTCTTCTCCTTGGGCAAACGGGAAGTCTCGCAGGAAATCACCTAGGAGTTCCTGCATGTGTGCCGACGGCGTACACCAATCTGAGTGGGTTTGAGGTTCGCGCTGGTCTGCGACTGACTCGCCCGTCTTGCCTGCCCCGCCCGACTTCTCGCCACTATCTGCCTGATCCACGTCTCCCAAGTGGCGTCGCAGGGAGGCTACTTCGCGACGGAGTGACTGCAGTTCTGCTCGGATGTGCGTGAGTTCATACATGATGTCGTTGGAGTCCATGCCTCAAGGCTCCCACATGCACCCGGCACTCGCGATGCAGTTTTCCTCCGTTTAACGCGAATCAGTTTTGCGGAATGGGTGGCCCCAGAATGAGCAGAACGGTAAACAGAACGGCAACACCCACGAACCCAACAAGAA
The DNA here is from genome assembly GCF_022346365.1 of Brevibacterium sp. ACRRH. Classification (NCBI taxonomy): domain Bacteria; kingdom Bacillati; phylum Actinomycetota; class Actinomycetes; order Micrococcales; family Brevibacteriaceae; genus Brevibacterium; species Brevibacterium sp. ACRRH. Next base: position 283,840 of record NZ_JAKRMN010000002.1, on the reverse strand, counting down.
CTGCCAGGAATGGGTGGGTGATTGCCCAACCGCACAGACGTTCAAACCAGTTGCGCGCCTGCCGGTTGTGGGGCAGTTGCCAGTCGCCATCTAGAACGCCAGCCTTGTTGACGTTGATTTCAAACGGAATGGTTGCGTACGGCACAATCGCGCTCACCAGTCCAAGCAGGGTCCGCCCCAGCTTCCAGCGCTGCGAGGTTCCCACCAGAACCGTCACCACGCAGTAGGCCAGGAACACGAAACCATGGATACTTCCACCGATTCGCACGCCCACTTCCGTCACGCCGGTGTACTTCAGGATCATCCCGGCGATCAACAGCGTCCACGTTACGGCTTCAGCAAAAGCGAAAAGAGAAAACAGTTTTTTCGGAGTCACGCAGATAAGTATGACGGACCTGCCTGACAACCGGATCAGCCAAACGGTTGATCTCCGCAACTCCACCACATTTAATCAATTGCGCAAATGTTGAAATCATTAACCAATGCTCATACAGTTATGCCGTGAGCACTCAAGCCCAAGACATTCGTCGATGGAAAAAACACCTAGCCAATGAACGCGTCGAAGAGCGCGTATACCGCTCCCTAGCCCAAAAGCGCCAGGGTGAAGAACGTGAAATCCTCCTCGAGCTAGCCGACGCCGAACGGCGTCACCAAGACCACTGGATCTCCCGACTGGGCGAACACGCGAATGACACGGTGCGCCCGTCACTCGACATTCAGCTCCTTGCCCTCATGGCGAGGCTGTTTGGGTCGATTTTCGTGCTCGCCCTTGCTCAGCAGGCAGAAACCCGCTCGCCCTATGAAAGTGAATCCGGCGCCACACCTCAGATGACTGCTGATGAGAGGGTGCACGCCGAGGTCGTTCGGGCTCTCGCAGCCAAGTCGCGCGCCCGAATGTCGGGAAACTTTCGAGCGGCAATCTTTGGAGCTAACGATGGGCTAGTGTCCAATGTGGCCTTGGTGCTGGGTGTGGGCGCCGCCGGCGTGAGCCCGCACATCGTTCTGCTCACGGGCGTGTCCGGCTTGCTGGCAGGCGCGCTTTCAATGGCGGCCGGGGAATATATTTCGGTGTCTTCACAACGTGAACTCATCGAAGCGGGAAACCCTGACCCACGGGCTGCTGACGGTCTGACCAGTCTAGACATTAACGCGAATGAACTGGCATTGGTGTTCCGCGCGCGAGGCATGGACGCCGAGGAATCTGACCTAGCAGCGCGAACCGCGATCAGCAAAGCGAACTCGCACCGCAACCCAACGTTTCTACCGAAAAACATGACATCGAATGACACTGAGGACTTGGGCACTGCGATGGGTGCAGCAATGAGTTCGTTCGTGTTTTTCGCAACCGGAGCAATCATCCCCATCCTGCCCTATATCTTTGGCATGCAAGGGATCCCGGCGATGGTCGTATCCGCTGTTCTGGTGGGAATTGCGCTCATGTTCACAGGTGGAGCGGTAGGCGTGTTGTCCGGGAAGGCACCCACACCTCGGGCATTCCGCCAACTTGCGATTGGCTATGGCGCAGCCCTGGTGACGATTCTTCTGGGCATGCTTTTTGGAACCGTAGCGGGATAAGACAGTAGGGACAACACAGCAACGGGACAAAAGCGCAAAGTGTGACGGCGCAAAGCGAACAAAACTACGCAATATAACGCGCCATATCGCTCGCTTTGCGCCATCTGGACACTAACGACCACACAAGCTCGCGCGTCAACGCCCCAAAAAAGACCGCACCCGAAGACAAACCTCACCCGGCACACCTCACGCCATCAACCCGCAAACCCACTCGTCTATCAGCCCTTCACCTGCTTAAATGAGGCGTATGACCGTGAAAAACACCGCTGCACTCATCGACGTTGAAGCGAACACCTTCATCCTCAGCGATCCGTCACAATTGTTGCTTTCTCTTGACGATTTGGCCGCCCATCGCGGTGACGGCATCTTTGAAACTGTCCTGGTGACGTATCGCGATGACAACACGCTCATTCACAACCAAGCACTACATTTTGAACGCTTCATTGAGTCGGCCCGCATGCTCGAACTCCCCACTCCAGACCCCAAACTGTGGGAAGAAGCCCTACGCGCCACAGCCAAGCAGTTCAAGGAGCTCAACCCAGACGCCCACACCGCATCGATTCGCTACACCCTAAGCCGTGGCCACGACAGCGACACCACAACCCACACTCCTCACGGTTGGACAGTCACGTCCCATGTACCGCGCCCCGAACCCACGGAAATCACCGTGGTCGCACTGAACTCTGGTTTCACCTCGGACATTGCAGGAACCGCACCATGGCTACTCCACGGCGCAAAAACCCTGTCGTACGCCACCAACCAGGCCGCAAAACGGTACGCACTCAACAACGGCGCTGACGACGCACTCTTCCACACCAGCGACGGCTACGCCTTAGAAGGCCCCAATTCCACACTTATCCTGCGCATGGGCGACCAGCTCATCACCCCGGACCCCAAAATCGGAATCCTGCACGGCACCACTCAACGGTGCATTTTTGAAAACGCGAGCAAACAGGGCCTCCTCACCCAATACAGCAACGTCAGCATGGACGACCTCGGCAGGGCCCAGGCAGCGTGGCTCGTATCTTCAATCCGCGGATGCCGGCCCATCTCAACGGTCCTGACCAACACCTCGGGCACAGCCACCCACATCCCCGTGGATCACGACCTCACTGAACACATGCTGCAGTGGGTTCTGTCCAGCTGACAGAACGCGATAGCCTGGGTTTGTACAGACATCGATTCAAGAAGGTCTCTCATGGGAAAACTTGCGTATCAGTTGCTTGGTGTTGGTGGAGGCGCGCTGGCAGCTCTGGCTGCACGTAAAGCGCTCACGGTCGTGTGGGAAAAGACCATGGACCGCCCAACTCCTAACCAGGACACCGACGACGACTCGACCCTGGCTGAAGCACTCGCCTGGACCATCGTTTCCGGTGTGGGCGTTGCCGTGGCTCAGCTGGTCGTTCAGCGTTACGCAGTCCAGACTGTGCGTAACAACTTTGGCGAAAGCGCACTGCCAAAGAAGCTGCGCAAGAAGAACGAAGACGAGGCTTAAGCCTCCAAATCTTGCGGCTTCAGCACCTGGGCTAGTTGTCGCACCTGCGCAACTGAGTACTGCCCAGGAGCCGAAGCCCCTTGCGGTCCTGTTGCAAACGTTGCGCAGGACCCAAATTCGGCACCCATGAGGCGCGTGACGGCGCCCATCCGCCCCATGGAAATCGCTATTACGGGGATGGCCAGCTCTGCCTGCGCCCGGTGAGCCACGCGCAAAACGCTGAGCACATCGTCCATGTTGGTGGGTGTAACCGCGATTTTCGCTACGCTCGCACCGGCCTGCTCCATGGCGTGCATGCGCTCAAACAGGTCCGGTGGCGTGGCACAGAAGTCGTGAAATGACGCGATCACATGTATGCCTTGTGCGCGTGCCTTCTCGATCAAAGCGCGCGAATCGGGTCGCGCCACCTCCACGTCTAGCGCTATCTGGACGTCCGCTGCTCCGGAGTTGCCCCCGCGTGAGTCGTTACCCTCACCCGCGCACTGTATGAGTGCCTCCACCGCCGAGGTGTACGCCCCTTCCGGACACTGCCCACCTTCCGCTTCCGACCGCACGGTGAGAATCAGCGGAAGTTGGGTGCGGGCACGCAGGGCTGTGGCCACCTCGGCGATTTTCCCACCGAGGTCACCCCCACCTGCCGTCAGCGCGCTCACCAGAGGATCAACCCGCCACTCCAGAACGTCAGGACTGGTGGTGCCGGGAGTGAACCACTTTCCATCCACGGCGTGAACGTCCTCCACACTCATGCACGTAACTGACGAAATGATTGCGGGCGTGCGCGAACAGAACGGGAGCGGTTTCATACCCATAGCCTACGTGGCGACGCAACTACGCAAACAGGGTCTGCCCCACAAATCCGCCCTCGCTGGCACCGGGCGGAATCAACCACACGGTAGAGCCCACAGGCGTGGTCCACTCGTTGAGCAGGTCCGCTTGCGCCAACCGTTGCTGGATGGGCAGGAACTGGCGGTCGATGTTTGCCTGGTATGACGCAAAAATCAGCCCGGTCGCACCCAATCCTTCCTGGTAGGAATAGACGCGCCGGTAGATCTGCTCTGCCGGGTCTTGTGTGTTCCGTGACCGCGCCACGTGGCTCACGGGCGAAATCACCGACAGGCCCAGCTCGTTCTTCGCGTCCAAGTCAGGGATGTCGTGTTCGTCCGTACCCGTCAGCGGTGCGCCGCGCGCCATGTCTCGGCCAACGGCGAACTCGCGGGCTGGACGGTCAGCCTGGTCCCACGTAGACATGTTCATTTCGATGTCGCGGATCACCAGCGTGGTTCCGCCTTCTAGCCATGCGGGGTAATGGTCTGCAAGGTCCCGAGGTGGTTCCCCGCGGGCGGAAAACACCGCCGGGGTTGCCCCAGTAGTTGTGCCCCACACAAGACGGGCGAAGTCTTCTGAGCCGGGACCGGGGTTCGCGGTTCCGTCGACCTGCCCAAACGGGTTGCGCACCGTGGTTCCCTGTGGGTCCGAGCCATACGCACGACGGAAACCTTCGCGCGTCCACGCCACATCGGTAAAGGCGCGGGCGTCCTTCATGAGCATGCGCACTGCGTGGGCCACAGTGGCTGGGTCGTCACTGCACACTTGCAGCAACAAGTCCCCGTCCGTGCGACCTGGTTGGAACCGGTCAAAGTCGAATCGCGGTAGGGGTTTTAGCCAGTCGGGTGCAGAACGCACGCGCTCCACTAAACGCTTCCCGAACCCGAACGTGACGGTCAAGCGCGCCGGCCGTTCTGTCAGTTCCGGTTCGGTATCTCCCAGTGGCGGTTTCCCCTGCGTGAGGGCCGCCGCATCATCCGACAGTAAGGTCAGCAAGCGACGCACACCGTCACGGTCCACGTTTTCGCGAAGTGTGAGCGCAATAAACATGCCGTGTGCTTGCGGAGGTGTTTCCACTCCCGCTTGATGTTCACCGTAGAACGGGACGGTCTCTTCACCGTTTAAACCGCGGGTATCCGGGCGGGGGCGCTGGGGTTCTGCCGGTGCGGTTGCGCGTCCAGTTCCGAATCCCACCGCCCCGGCAACGCCCACGGCCCCCACAACCGTCGCACCCATGAGGGTGCGACGGTTAGGTGTGGGCTGATTAGCCATTGTGCTCGTCGCCACCTTCGCCGTGGTCGTGCCCAGCGTGATCCCCTTGGTCACCGTGGTCGTGCCCAGCGTGGTCACCGTGCCCGCCATGTTCACTGTGATCGCCAGGAGCGTAGTTCTCTTTAGCCCCCGCGAATTCCTTCGCCGTGAACTCGAGCGGGATGTCGCCTTGCGTGGACGTCACTGTAATCGTGACCTTCTCACCAGGCTCGATCGCCTTGGTCATCTTCATGAGCATGATGTGATCCCCGCCGGGTTCAAACGTCTTTGATTCCCCCGGTTTGATGGTGAAGCCGTCCTCCTTGTGCTTCATCTCCATTCCACCGGCACCGTCCGACACGGTTTCGTGCATTTCCACGACGTCCGCATGGTCAGACTTTCCGCCGGTGAGAGTCAGATCTTCGCCCGAGGTGTTTGTCACCGTTCCGAAAGCGGCGGTCATGCCGTCTTTGGCGGCTTTGATCCACATGTCTTTTGTTTCAACTGGCGAAGAGTTCGCGTCTTCGTGAGCGCTCGTTGACGCCTGATCTTCCGGCTTCGACGAACCGCATCCAGCCAACGCAAGGGCCGATCCGGCAACGACGGCAACAGGAATGAGGGCAAGTTTTTTAAGGTACATGATGTCTCCGTATGTTGAGGTTGCGCGGATTCGTGATCCACGCATGAGAGTGCGGATGAACTGATCCGCGTCAGGAATGTGAGGGTTAAACGGAGACAGGTGGAGCGCGAGGCTGGAGCTCATATGAGCTGGCCTGCGAACGCAACACCGCCACTACACTGACAACCGCCGTGTACGCTACTCCCACTGCGGGACGTACCCACATAACACACGAGAGCGCGGTACCTGCCACCTCGGCGGCTACAGTGGCAAGGAGCTTTTCACCCCAACGGAAAATCGCAACTGTCACGACTGTTGCGAAAATGTGTGCGAACAGCATGGCATTACCGCCACCCGCGTGGTGGCTTGCGTTGCTCAGGATGTGATCGTGGAAGAGGTGACTGCTCTCAATAATTGCGCCGGTTCCAGCGGCATGCGCAGGAATGAAACTCATGAGCCAGTGCATCGCGAACTGCGCGACACCCACGATGAACGTGAGGGCGACGGTCCCCCATGCGCGCCCGGCAAGCAGGACACTCAACCACAGAGTCACCACAAACGTCACGGCTACGGACAGGACGCTGGAGGCTCCTCCACCCGAAGCGTGAAACGCCCACGCAACGATCGTCGCAGTCATCGCTGCGACCGTTGCGCGCACAATTCGGGTCTGGTTCACACAGCGAATTCTACTTGATGTCGCACTAAACGTAGGGCACCGGGCTCACTGTCACCGGCACCACACTGTTACATGCGTAGCCACACGTCAGTGCTGATTTGCGCACCCGACTCAACGGCCTGCTTTACGTGTTCGCTGGTTTCTGCCACGATGACGGCTTCAAAACCAAGCACAATCGCCGCAGTTGCAGTCTGGTCTATCGCCTCATCAGCAACATCGCCAACAAAAATCACACGGTCGACGCCCATCGACTCCAGGCCAGGAGCAAGGTCATCAACGCCGTCGAAAACATCGGGGACCTTGCTGTGTACCACCAGAGTGTCGAAGTCCTCGTCAGTCACGCTTTGTGGCTCGAGGTCGCCTGTGAAGGCTTCGACGACCACACCTCCGGCGACAACCGCCTTGTTGAGAAGTGGAGACGTGGAATCAGTGACATTGATGAGCATGAGAGCGTCCATGCTCACAGCATGTCACATATCTTTCCAGTCGAGAGTCTTGAGCTTGTGCCCATCGACGGAAATGTGGTCAATGACGGTTTGGTGTTTCTTGGTTCGCGCCTGGTCGCCCCAAATGCTGGTCCCCTCGACCTTCAATTCCCATAGCGCGCCGTCGGCATAACCCACGTAGATCGTGCCCACCATCTGCACGTCTGAGGACGTGGCGTAGATTTCACCTTTAGCCAGTTTCACTTGGAATACACCAGCAGCCGCACCGTCGACATCGTACCTGTTCTGCAAAAGTACGTCTGACTCCGGTTTATTTACCAGATAGTCCATGTGACTGTCGCGGGCCTCGTTCAGCGATCGGCCAAAGGACTTCTTACAGTTAACAACGATCTTCTCGTCCAATTTGGTGAAATCGTCGGTGTAGACCGCCAAGCCTGTCACTCCGCCAGTCGATTTGTAGTCATCGGGCATCACCATTGAGACATCGAACGGGCAGTCACCCTCATAGGTTACTTTTTCGAACCCGTCCGGAACTGGTTCTTCGGTTGGTTCTGAGTTCGAAGCAGGGCCCTTCTGCGCGGAAACGCCCACTTTGACAGGGCCGCCGTCGTTCTCTGCGACACGTATGCCGAGGCTTCCACAGCCAGCTAGAAGGGCCGCGCATGTAAGCGCTAAGGCAGACCTCACGATTCGTTTAGTCACTGCTGCTCCTCATTCGACCGTGGCTGGGGCGGGTTCGAAGGCATTGGTGGCGCAAAGTGCGGGTCGGTCCGGTTGCTGTACTCACGCTCAACGTGCGCTGGTCCCTGTGGCCCGCGAGGATGCTGCCCATAGTCCTGCTGGCTGGGCTGCGTCCACTCCTGTTGCCCGTGGTAACCGTGTTGCTCAGGCCCGCCGAGGTGTTGGCCGGGTTGCGCACCTGGCTGCTCTCCTGGTTGCCCGCCGGCTTGTGGGCCAGGCTGGCCACCGGCATGAGGGCCGGGTTGCGCACCTGGGTGGGCGACGTGGCTTCCGGGATGACCTTGGACGCCTGGACCGCCGTGTCCACCCGGGGCACCTTGAGGACCGGGCCCTCCAGGTGCACCGGGGGCCTGCGAATCAGGAATGACCGGGTGCGGATCGTCAGGGGTTCCAAACGTCTCACCCGTATTGGTATCGGTGAGCTGCCCGTCGATCATCTGCAGACGACGCTTCGACGTACGGCGCGGAGTACCCAGAACCTCACCGGCCTTCTTCGCAGCACGCGCGTTGCGTTGCCCTGCAACTGCCTGTGCCACGCCGTGCGTGGACTGATCGGGTGCCAAGACCGGAAGGATAACGCGAACTGAAGTCCCCACGCCTTCCTGGCTGTACAGTTCAACCGACCCGCCGTGACGCTGAATGATCGACCGCACAAGCGCCAAGCCCATACCGGAACCAGGCACGGACCGCACGTGCTTTCCACGCGACAGTTCTTCCCACACGTTCGCCTGCTCGTCCACAGGGATTCCAGCCCCGGTGTCGGCAACTTCAATGACGACCCAGCGGTGGTTATCGATCACCTGTTCATTTGCACGCAACTCAACGACATCGGTGTCAGACGAGTACTTGATAGCGTTCGCAAGCAAATTCAGAATTGCCGACAGCAGCAGATCTTCCTCACCTGCCACCTCGGGAAGCTTCCACGGCGCACGCGCAACTGTCACCACAATCATGCGGTCTTCCGCACCTGGGGCGGTCCGCGCGTCTTCCACCGCCTGATGCACCAGACGGTCCATGTCGATGCGCTGGAAGTCGATGTGGCGCGACTCGACATCAGCGAGTTTGCGCAGATCAGCAAGCAGACGAGCGACCCGCCTGGACGACACGTCAAGCTGTTTCACGGAGTCCAGGGTGGCGTCGCGGTCTATAGGCTCGTCCTGGACAAGGGACCGCACGGTTGCTGCCGAGGTGCGCAGGGCTGTCAGCGGGTTCTTCAGTTCGTGGTCCAAGCGGATGAGCATCCGGTTGCGGTTGGCAAGGGCCTCGGCCTCGGCAGCTTCGTGCGCCTGAGCACGAATGTTTTCTTCCCGCTTCTTCCACCAGCGCCACGCGAAGAAGACGACCGCGGCAAGTGCTATCAGCCCCAAAAACAGAAGGAGCAGAAAGAGCCAAATCTGGATTTCAAAAACAAGGAACTGTCCCATGCTTAGTCCTACTCGTGCGATCCGGTGACGTCAGCGACAAACTTGTACCCACGACCCTGAACTGTAGCGATCCAACGAGGCTCGGTGGCATCTTCGCCCAGGACACGGCGGAGTTCTGCGACACGCGAATCCACTGCGCGTGTACCCACGGCGTCGTCGAAGCCCCACAGAACTTCCAAGAGGCGTGACCGCTCAATAAGTTCGTCCTTGTGAACCATGAGGTATTCCAGAAGCGTGAAACCCTTTGGCGTGATGACCAGTTCGCGGTCACGCAACCATGCACGCCTACTCACCCGGTCAATCTTGAGCCCAAACGTTGACGTCAGGATGCTTGCCGTGGCAAGCGGTGGTTCACCTGCCCGGGTACGACGGAGAACAGCACGCACACGAGCCACGAGTTCATGCGGGTCAAACGGCTTGTTGATGTAGTCGTCCGCGCCTTCTTCCAACGCCATTGCGCGTTCAACCGCTTCGCCCACCTGGGTCAGAAGAACCACAGGCACCCAGTTTTCTTCGCGGCGCAGTGTACGTAAGACTTCACGACCGTCAGCGCCGGGCATCAAGACGTCCAAAACACAGGCGTCTGGGTTGTGCCGACGAATCTCGTCAAGCGCGAGTTTTCCATCGCTGGCACTGATCACACGGAAACCAGAACGGCTCAAGAAGGGAACGACAGCCCCCAGAACGTCGGGTTCGTCGTCGGCCACCAACACGAGTGGTCGAGTATCTTGTTCGCTCATCGCTCTCCCTCTGATTTCTCTGCTGCACGATCGCGTGACTTAGGCGACCGCTGAGCAATGTCACGAGCATCTGCTTTCGCAACAGCTTCCGCTAATTGGTCTTGGTACAGCATGGAACGCCGCAAGTGCTTTGTCCTGTACCCTGCTCTTCCTACCATATGAGTACCAACAGGTGTTGTCGCCATCTGAAATAGAACAATAAGAAATAAAGTGGTGACAACCCCAAACACGGGCGCTTGGATGGCAATTGCAATCATTGCCAACACGAGCCCCAAAATCTGTGGCTTGGAACCGGCATGCAAACGCGACAGGAAGTCGGGAAAACGCAAGAGTCCCATGGCCGCAACAATGCTCAACAACGCGCTGAGCACCAGCAAAACAGCTGACACGATGTCCAGTATCACAAGCGCACCTGCTTTCCGTCGGCTCCACGAGCAGATGCGTGATGGGGCGATTCGCTGTGGTCGAATTCGTCAGCATCAAGGGCGTCGTGCGCCGTCCCTCCGGCGAAGTCGGTGAGTTCCGAGGTGGGTGTACGACTCACATAGCGTGACACTGAAACGGATCCAACGAATCCAAAGAGCGAGAACACCAGCAACACCACCAAGAGGTCGTGCCTGCCAGTGAACGCGATATATCCGCCCAGCCCGCACATGATGGTGGCCAGCAGAACGTCTGTTCCCACCACACGATCCAGAATGGCTGGGCCACGAATGATTTTGATGACTGCAGTGATGGCCGCAACAGAGAAGAGGATGCCTATCACGGGCCCAAAAAATTTGGCTACTTCCGGATCAATCATGAACGCCTCCTGCGGTTTGCCAGCGACCAGCTCTTAAGGATTGGTTCTTTGCCTTCGCTCACCAAGTAGTCGTTCATCACTTCGATGTCGTGAGGCGAGCCCATTGCTTTGATGAGTAGGACTTCAATTTTTCGGGTCTGTTGAATGTTTGCTTCGATCGTTTCAGGGGTGTTGCAGTTGAGCACATGCAGGTACAGAACTGAGTGAGCGCGATCAATTTCCGTGACAAAGGTGCCCGGGATGAGCCCGGAGATCTGTCCGACAAGTGTTGTGAGTAGATCTGAACGGGTGTGCAGTTCCACTGCGATAACACTGCCCGGGTTTACCGGCTTAGGTCGCACCGCCACCCACGCGACCTGAAGGGATCCATGGACCATGGACACAATGAACCAGCCCAGCAAGTAGACAAAGTGGAAAACGTTAAATCGTGCGGGAAGTTCGACCGGTGGCAGGTAAAACAGTCGCGTAGTCAGGATGGCCACAAGCAGACCCGTGACCACGTGCGTGAAGGTGAACGAATCCCACAAGAAGATCCACAGTGCTACCAGAAGCACGACAAGAAGAAGCTGCCTGACGATTTCTCGTACTTTGCTCACTACCGCTCCTCTACGTGGGACGTGAGTGAGGTCGATACGTAGTTCCCGGCGTCACGCATATTGTCCCCGGCTCGCTGCGAGAAGTCCCACAGCGGCCCGGCCACCACGGTGAGCAGGCAGGAAACGACGACTATGGTGGCCGTGGCTCCCACCATCATGGTGGGAAGGCGCGGACCCCGAGGTCGTTTCTCGTTCTTCTGGATGGCTGAGGTGACCTGTTGGAATTCGGTAACCAGTTCGGGGGTTGGAGATTCGACCTCGGCAGGGTCGTTCCAGAACGCCAGACTCCAGGTTCGAGTCACCACGTACAGCGTGAGAAGTGACGTCAGGGTACCGACGATCACCACCACGATTTCCAACCAGTTTCCACCGGAGATCGCGGGAGTGAAGAGCCCGATCTTGCCCAGGAACCCTGAGAACGGCGGGATTCCACCCAGGTTGAGCGCTGGGATAAAGAAGAGAAGTGAGATAAATGGAGCCAACCGTGCGAGCCCACCCAGTTTGCGGGTAGACGTCGTTGATACGCGCTGTTCGACCAAGCCCACGGCAAGGAACAGGGCTGTTTGCACAATGATGTGGTGAACCGTGTAGTAGACGGTGGCCGAAAGTGATTCGACCGTTCCCATCGCAACCCCAAAGAGCAGGTACCCGATGTGGGAAATGAGGGTAAACGACAGCATGCGCTTCATTTCGGTTTGCGCAATGGCACCCAGAATTCCCACGATCAAGGTCAACGCTGAGACGACAAGGAGTGGCACCTTCATCGATGACTCGTGGAACAGAAGGGTTTCTGTTCGGATGATCGCGTAGATCCCCACCTTTGTAAGCAGTCCGGCGAAAACGGCGGTAACAGGTGCCGGTGCTGTGGGATACGAGTCGGGGAGCCAAAAGGACAGCGGGAACACCGCGGCTTTGATCCCAAACCCAATGAGCAGCGTGACGTGAAGGAACAGTTGAACGTCCGGCGGGAGTTCCGCAATGCGCTGTGACAACTGCGCCATGTTGACTGTTCCGGTGGCACCGTAGATCAAACCGATCGCAGCCAGGAACACGATTGAACTCAACAGTGACACCACAATGTACGTGGCTCCGGCTCGAATACGACCGGGGGTTGCTCCAAGCGTGAGTAGAACATAGGACGCGGACAGAAGCATTTCAAAGCCAACGTAGAAGTTGAACAAGTCCCCTGCCATGAACGCGTTGGATACACCCGCACACAGAATGAGATACGCCGGGTTAAACACACTCACGGGCGATTCTCGGTTGGTGTCTGCCATTTCCTGGCTGATGGCGTACACCAAAACGCACAGTGTCACGATCGAGGACACCACCACCATGATGGCGCTCAAACGGTCTACGACGAGGGATATTCCAAAGGGAATTCCCCATCCGCCCACGGCGACCACCTGAGTACCGTGCGCGTCGACGTGGAACATCATATTGATTTCGAAGCACAAGGTGATGACGATCGTAAGAACCGTCACGATGTTTTGGACTCGTGTCTTGCCCAGCAGAAGAAGTGAGAGTCCGGCTCCTAAGAGTGGCAGAACAACTGGAAGAGGCACTAAAGCTGTCATGTGCTCTCACCTCTTTCTTCCGGTGTTCCGTCATCGTCCAAATCAACCGCACCAGGAACCGGGTGGTCGGCTTCGTCACCGAATTCGGTGTCGTCCTGGTTCTCGCTGGTCTGTGCTTCTTCAGCAAGGCGGAGACTCTGTTCTTGAGCCGTTGCCAAGTCTTCGATGTCGTCGTCGATGGTTTCGGCACGCACCAGACGCCATGACCGGTAGATGAGCGCGAGCATGAACGCTGATATTCCGAACGTGATGACGATCGCGGTGAGGATAAGCGCGTGTGGAAGTGGGTCACTCATACCGACGGTAGATAAGTCAACACCGTCGGTAATTGGCGGGTTTCCCGGTGGTCCTGCCGTCAGCATGATGAGGACGTTCACTCCGTTCCCCAAGAGAAGAAACCCAATGAGAACGCGCGTGAGTGAACGGTCCAGCATGAGGTACACACCGCACGCCATGAGGACTCCCATGGTGATGAGGAGAATCAATGAGGTGCTCACAGACCATCACCTCGTCGATCGATCCGGTCACGCAAACTGTCGATTCGGCCCATAATCGCAGAGAGCTTGCGCCTGTCTGCCTGTTCGTCGCCTTCGGCAAGAACCTCGGCCAAGCGCTGCTCATCTGCTTCTTGGTGGCGATCGACTTCAGCGCCCAAGGAACGCAGGATGTCGAGCATGAGACCCATGACCACAAAGTACACGCCGATGTCGAACAGAGTCGACGTGCCCAACGACAGTTCTCCTAGAACCGGCAGAGTGGCTGACCAGTATTCCGATTGCAGGACCGCCTCACCCCAGAAAAGTCCTCCCAGAGCCGTGAGCATGACTATTGCGAGGCCCGTACCCAGTAGCCGGCCGGCGTCGAAGACTGCCGCTTCAGCCAACTCATATCGCCCACCTGCCAAGTACCGCACGGTGAACGCCAGGCCAGCCACCAGTCCGGCAGCAAAACCTCCGCCTGGCGCGTTGTGTCCTGCAAACAGCAGGTACACGCTGATTACCAGCATGGCGTGGAAGATCAGGCGCACAAGAACTTCCAACATGATGGACCGGTTACGCGGGGCTAGCGTTCGACCGGCCATGAGCCAGGCGTTGCGTTTGGATTCTTGGTCGCTATTGCTTGGTTTGTCGTCGGCTGTGTCGTCTGAGTTCTTTGGCAGGATGTCCTCTGCGACCGGGACGGTAAACCGACGAAAGCCTGATGGGATATCGGTTGGGAAGTCGACACGCTGAAGTTTTCGTTCACGCGATTGAACAAAAATGAGGCTCGCAATTCCCGTAGCAGCAACGACGACTACGGATAGTTCGCCCATGGTGTCCCAAGCGCGAATATCGACCAGCGCGACGTTGACGATGTTCTTTCCGTGACCCACGTTATATGCGAGTTCACCCCACACATCGGACACCGGTGTGTGAATGCGGTTGCCCATCGCTACGACCACGCCCACCATCATGAGAATCCCGAATGAGGCACCGATGATCGCACGCACTGGCGGGGAGAAGTTCTTCGCAGGGTCACCGGCCATGTTTACTGGCAGGCGCCGCAAGACCAGAATGAACACCACAATCGTGATGGTTTCGACCAGTGCTTGTGTCAAAGCGAGATCCGGCGCACCCTGCATAGCAAAGAATGCGACCATCCCGTACCCCGTGACCCCAACAATCAAAACGGCTTGGAACCGCTTCCTGGCGATGGTCGCAGCAAGCGCTGCTGGAACAATAATGGCCGCGACTGCAACCTGCCCCCACGACTGCGCAAATTCAGGCACCACACCCCACGAATTGTTTGCAAGAAGCGTGATGCCCATTCCAGCGATCGCTACCGCGTAAATCACTGATTGGTAGAACGGCATTGAACCACGTTGGGTACGTGAGGTGACATAGGCGGCCGTCGACACAAGTCCCTGGATAATCCTGCTATACGCCCGCGGAAAGTCGATGATGGTGGGCATGTGGCTTTGGAACTGTGAAACGTACGGTCCCGCATAAATGAGCACTGCACCTACCGCAAAAATGGCACCAGACAACGCGAGTGCTGGTGTGAAACCGTGCCACAGAGCCAAGTGATAGCTGTGGCCGGAAAAATCGTGTGTGTACGCTGCAAACGGACCGTTGAGAACAAAGCTCAAGGGACCCAAAACAGTAAGCGCGACTGCGAGGAAAACGGGTGAAACCATGAGGAGTTTACTGGTCGAGTGCCCGGATACGGGTTCGATGTTTTCCTTGGTGGCAAAGGCTCCGTAGACAAAACGCCACGCATAGCCCACGGTCATGACTGAGCCTAGGAGGATACCGGCGAGCGCGATGTATCCGGCTTTCGACTGTGTAGCCAAAATGGTTTCGATAACTGCTTCTTTTGCTACGAAACCGTACAGGGGCGGGACACCAGCCATCGAGGCTGCTGCCACGATTCCCACGCCCGCAAGCCACGGGTCACGCTTGCCGTACCCAGACAGTTTCCTCAAGTCACGCGTACCTACTGCGTGGTCGATAATTCCCACCGTGAGGAACAGTGTGGACTTAAAAAGCGCGTGTGACACGAGCATCGCAAGAGCCGCAATCGTCACACCTCGGGTACCAAACGCAGACACCGCTGTGAGGAATCCCAGTTGGGACACGGTCCCGTATGCCAATACGAGTTTGAGGTCGAACTCTCGAAGCGCCTGCCACGCCCCAATCAGCATGGTTCCAACACCTACTGTGACGAGCACAGGCACCCACCCTGGCATGGTGTAGAAGCTGGGAGAGAACCGCAAAATGAGGAAGATTCCGGCTTTCACCATGGCAGCGGCGTGAAGGTACGCACTGACCGGGGTGGGCGCTGCCATGGCACCTGGAAGCCAGAAGTGGAAGGGAACAAGCGCAGACTTCGAAATCGCGCCAATGAGGATCAGGTACATGGCAATAGCGACGACCACGTTGCCCTCGAGATAACCGCGCGTCGTGATGTCTGAAATGCGACCCGTACCGTACTCATGGCTGAGCATCAGCATTCCCAGCAACATGATGAGCCCACCGAACGTGGTGACGACGAGAGCCTGAAGTGCGGCACGACGACTTTGCTGACGGGTCGATGAAAACCCGATGAGGAGATAGGAAAACACCGTGGTGCCTTCCCAGAACATGAACAAGACAAGAAGCTCATCGGCGAGCACGAGCCCGTACATCATGCCGGCAAACGCGGTCAGATTAGCGGCGAACTCACCCAACCCCGGATCGCGCTCGCTGAAATAGCGGGCGCAATACACAAACACCAACGTCCCCACACCGGTCACCATGAGGCTCAGGATCCAAGACAGCGTGTCCATGCGGAAGATGATGCTCATGTCCAAAACGGGGAGCCAGTCGTAGAGCTCCCACGGTGGCCGACCTGCCAAAACGGCCGGCGCTTGGATGATCGAAAACATGAGGCCAGTAAGTGGCACCGCCGCCAGAAGCAGGAACGCGTTACGGCCCAGAAATCGAAACAGGAGAGGAGCGAAGCACGCGGCGACAAAGAAGGTCGAAAGGATTGCGCCCACGTGTCACCCTCCTCTCAACTCGTCGAACCCCTATTTTTTCACACTTTCCTTACGACCAACTGACTCGTTCATCATGCGAGGCGTGAAATAGATGTTCGAAATAAGCGTCACGTTCAAGTTCCGCTGAGTTGTGATTCGGTCACCAAAAAGCCGTCGGCGTCGATTCCAATTCCGGCCGTTGCACGCATGAGCGCCCCGGCAATCCGCTCCAGTTCGACCACTACTTGGGCCCTCACGTGCGGCTCCAGCTGGGGATCCCCCATGGAGTCCGGTGAGATCCACCTGACCAGGTACGAAATCAGGGGCGCCTGCGCGTACTGGTCCACAGCGGGAGGTAACCGGTCTTCCACCAGGACGACGACCTCGGCGGGGTAATCCGGGCCAGCCGAGGTGGTGGCCGTCACCGAATATCCGTCCAGCAAAATGGGTTCATCAGCCGCGATGGTGGACGTGTCCAGGGTGAACTGTTCGTGGGATTGGACGTCCGGCATCACCTGTCGCACCGTGTCCGCGCACACTCCCGGGTCCAGCCAGTAGCTCGAAAACACGGTGTAGACGGGGTGTTGGTCAGGGTCTGGGGTCACCGTTCGGGGCGCCGAGGTGTCCCCCGCCAACCGCACCGACCCGTGGAGGCGGCGCGCAAGTGCCATGAGGAGGTCGATGTTGCGTTCTTCTTCTTTGACAGGCAAGCCGTGCGGGAAGAATGTGTCGAGGGGGCCGTCACCCACGGGAGGTGTGGCCTCACGGTCAGTGGGTCCCCACAGGGCGAACACCACGCTGTCAGGTTCGCACCCAAGCTGGGCACAGTCCTGTTCACTGAGTGCGATGGGCCCTTCGAGGCGCGAGTGACGCGACAAATGGACTGTTCCCGTGTCCGCGTCGACGTCTATACGCGGGCGCACGTTCCGGATCAGTGTGAAGACGTCCGTGGGTTCAGTATGGGCGTCTGCGATCAACACGTGGGCAGACGTGTAGGTCATACCGATGGGCTCCGGTAGAAGTTCTGGAAACTGCGCGAGGCGGTGGGGCCCCTCTGACCCTGGTACCGGTTAGCGGTGGCTGGGTTGGAGCCGTACGGGTTGTTTGTGGGCGAGCTCAAGTTAAAGAAACACAGCTGACCAATTTTCATGCCCGGCCACAGTTTGATGGGCAACGTGGCCATGTTGGAGAGTTCCAATGTCACGTGGCCCGAGAATCCAGGGTCAATGAAACCTGCCGTTGAGTGGGTGAGAAGACCCAAACGACCCAGCGACGACTTGCCTTCCAAGCGGGCGGCGACGTCCGTGGGAAGTGTCACCACCTCGGCCGTGGAGGCCAACACAAATTCGCCCGGGTGCAGGATGAACGGCTGGTCGGTCTCAACTTCGACGAGCCGGGTGAGTTCGGGCTGTTCGACCGAAGGGTCAATGAACGAGTACTTGTGGTTGTCAAACAGACGAAACGATCTGTCTAAGCACACGTCCACGCTGGCCGGCTGAACAAGCACGGGGTCGAACGGATCCAACGCGATCCGGCCGGCTTCAATCTGGGAAATAATGTCGCGATCTGAAAGCAAACTCACAACCATAGAGTACCGTTTTTGCTTCGACATGCGCGGAAAACACTTGGACACGAAGCCGGGTGTGCTCTACAGTTGTCGTGTACTACGCCCGCGCTTTCGGTGCCTTCCCCCTTAGCCAACGCGGATTCGGTGGGTAGTGCACTGGCTTTGCGGTCGACTCTACAACCGAAAGGCCAATACTGTGAAGACTTTACCGAGTCTTGTGCTTGCCCCCGCAGTTGCAGCCGCGGTTACCGGCATGATTGCCGCGCCCGCTGTCGCTACTTCTACGAGTCCTGCACCAAACCAAGATCCAACGAGTGACGACGCATCAGCAGCGTCGAATGAATCCTCGCCGAAAAAGATCACTGTCACTGACACCACAGTGTCTGTTGCTGACATTTCAGACTCCAAAAAGGGTGTGACGTTCAAGGGCGAAAACTTCAAGCCCAACACGACCGCCCGCGTGTTTGCTACCGGACCTAACGGCCAGCAGTACCCTGCCAACACCGAACTGTCCGTAAACGACAAGGGCGAAGTCAACGGAACCTACTACTTCACCGTCGAAGAAGGTGCTGAAGTACCCGTTGGTCGGTACTCGATCGCTTTGCGTTCGATGGCAGACGAAAAGAACACTGATCCTGCAACATTCAGCGTGACTCAGGACGGCGAAGAGCCTGCTCCAGAGGCAACTCCAGCTCCGGAGCCAACGCAGGAAGAGACGCCTAAGCCTGAAGCAACACCGGAGCAGACACCGACCGAACAGCCAACCCCGGAAGAGACGAAGACCCCGGAAGCGCCAGCGACCGAAACCCCGTCACCAGAGGCAACTCCGGAAGAGACTCCAACCCAGGAACCAACACCGGAACCTGAGCAGACACCAACAGAAACACCCTCTGCACAACCTTCCGAAACGCCTAAGCCGGAACCAACACCAGAACAAACACCAACGCCGGAGCAGACTCCGACCTCGGAACCAACCCCGGAAGCGCCAGCGACCGAAACCCCGTCACCAGAGGCAACTCCGGAAGAGACTCCGACCCAGGAACCAACACCGGAGCCTAAGCAGACACCAACAGAAACACCGTCTGCACAACCTTCCGAAACTCCAAAACCGGAGCCTACTCCAGAAAAGACGCCAACCGAGCAGCCAACCCCGGAAGAGACGCCAACCGCGGAGCCTACGCCGGAAGCGCCAGTGACCGAGACCCCGTCTCCAGAGGCAACTCCGGAAGAGACACCAACTGCGGAGCCAACTCCGGAACCTGAGCAGACACCAACAGAAACACCGTCTGCACAACCTTCCGAAACTCCAAAACCGGAACCAACCCCGAAAGAGACACCAACCCAGGAACCGACACCGGAACCTAAGCAGACACCAACTGAAACACCGTCTGCACAACCTTCCGAAACTCCAAAGCCGGAACCAACTCCAGAAGAGACACCGACCTCGGAAGCAACCCCAGAAGCACCAGCTGCTGACGCTTCACTGTCGATCTCGCCGTCGAAGATTTCGGCTGAAGCCTTTGGTGACAAGAACAAGGGTGTCAACGCAACTGTGACCGGCTTGAAAGCAGGTTCGAAGTACACCTTTAAGTTCGAACACAGTAAAGGCAAGACTTCCGCTTACGAAGTCACCAAGACTGCCGATGAGAAGGGTGTAGCTACTGCCGGTGTGGCCGCTGGAGAAGGTTCAGAGGTACACCCAGGAACGTACACCGTGACGGTGACCGGGGATGACCTCGACAAGCCACTCACTGGTTCGTTCACGGTGCTTCCTCCTCAGGACGACGCGCCAGACGACAAACCTGAGGACAGCAAGCCTGAAGACAACGCACCCGAAGACACACCCGGAACGTCAGATGACGGTGGGCACTCCACCGAAATCGACAACTCTCGGGATGACCAGGGTGACGCGTCAGAAGACGAGCAGGAAGACTCGGAAGCTCCCGCTGAAGACGACTCTTCAGGTGAAGACACCGACGCAGCTGACAGCGACGAGAGCTCGGACTCAGGTGAAAGCGAAGACTCGACTGACACCTCGCGCCGTCCTGCGGAAGAACGCGCGCCACGTCACGGCGAGAACACGCCAGCGCCAGAGTCGAACAATGACCTGCCACGCACCGGTACTGAACTGACCGGCCTGGCATTGGGTGTTGGTCTGATCGTCGTAGGTGGGGCGGCTGTCGTTGTGACTCGCCGCAAGGCCGCGACGGACGGAACCTTCTAAACCAACAGTGGCCATTTCTGAAGGGCTCCCCCAGGACCTTAGCGACCTCAACCGAATCGTTCTCATGGGGCAAAGTGAGGACGTTGACGTCGCTTCGACGCTCCTGGGGGAGCGCCCGTATGTCACCCCCGCGATTACTCAGAAACCTCGGTATTCCGGGGCCCGTGTCGCGCGCGTCATCCGTGACGCGTGTCGCGCACACGGGTCCGCCAGCACCCAACTCGACCGCGCAATCGACGCGACATGCACGCTGTGGGGCGTTCCACCTCGGGCGCGGGTGCGCGACGTCGACGCCCGGTTGCTTCCATTGATCGCCGGATTCGCACATGCGCAAGCGACGAGCGCGACCCATGTGTTACTCGCCGACCCACTTCACGGACTCACGTCGAGCGCTCGCACGTCCCTGCGTAACCGCATTCTTGACACGTGCGAACGGCTGCACCTGGGGCTGATCATGTCGACGTCTTCACTCACCGACGCGCATGTTATCGGCGGGTGGACGATCGTGGTGGAGAAGGACCAGGTGGCCGATCAGGGGCCGTTAGAGGCCCAGCTGGCCACGCCGAGGTCGAACCTGGCGGCCGCGCACCGGCGGGTGAACGTGTTTTCAGGTTTGGCGCGCAAAGGGTGGCTGTCTATTGGGCATTCGCAGGTCCGGGCCCGTACCCAGCTGGATGGGAAGGTGTTTGTCACCATCCCGGTCAACGCTGTTGCGATGTCTTTCGACGAGTTTGACCCGATTTTTACTGACGAAACGGTATTCGAAGCGCTCATTACGCAGGTGCGTGACGCTGGCGAGCGCGTCCAGGTGGTCCTGTCCCCTGTGGATACCGAGGTGGGTCTTGCTATGACTGCCGATCTGTGGGATTTCTCGGGTCAGGGTCAGTCGTCCTCGGTCTTGCACCCCGCTTTAGGTACCGAGGTGAGCGAGCAAGCCACGCGTGTGCGCGCCGGCACGCACGTTTTTGTGCAGGTCGATACGGAGCGCATGGAAGCGTACCCAGTTGAAGACGCGGCACCTACCGCCGTGACGTGACGTTGCGCGACGTTACTTACCCGCGTGCCACTCCGACAACTTCTTGATGACTAAATCCATCGACTCGTTGGCTGCTTTCGCATTGCCGTCGACGGTGCCACCAAACATGATCTGCCAGCCGTTGCCCATGGATTCAATATTTTCCACGAACAAGTGTCCGGCGCCGGGGTAGATGACGCTTTCGAATGCAGGCGACTGCTCAGCGAGTGCTTTAGAAGCTACTTCGCCCTGCCACATTTTGTCTTGGTCACCGGCAAGGAACAGCGCGTTGCCGTCAAATGAAGACAGGTCGATTGCCGCGTGGTCATGGGCATGTTCGGCCGCGTTTTCGTAGGTGGGGCGGTACTCAGGTGGGTATGCGGTGATCATGTCCCACATCATTTTCATCCCCACTGAGGCGTCGCCACTCCTGAAGGTTGCGAAGGGAACCGGTTCACCGTTGTGCGTAAATGACGGCTGTTCCTTTTGAGAGCTGAAGTCCAGCCCGGAGTAACTGTAGTGAGCCGGCGTGAAGTTGATGAGGTTGTCCACCGGGTAGCCATGAGCGGCCAGGTTCGCCGTGAACTCTGCGCCTTTAGACGTGCCAATGACTGTAATGGGGGTTGGGTTCTCGATGGAGTTTTGGGCGTACTCAACGACTTCGTTGAACTGCTCAAGAGGCACCTGGGCAAGCGACGGTTTCTGGTTGTCTTGCCCAAAGAAGTAGAGAGCCAGGACTTCAAAGCCCTGTTCGCTAAGAGCTTTCGCTTGTTCGTATGCGGGCGATCCTTCGGACCCGCCGTAGACCACCACAGTGCCCTTATGCGAACGTTCTTGGGGTTTGAAGTGGAATCCGTTGAGGTACTCGCCTTGTATTGGTCGAATGCGGTCATTCGTGGGGTAACTGCTTTTGTTGTGGAGGTCAGCGCTTGCCTGAGTGACTGGGTACTTCTTTGTGTTGTACATGCGAAGACCAAAAATGGTGGCACCACACACCGCCAGGGTGAGCACCACGCCTCCAGCAATACGACCCGTCCACTTCAGAAACTTCACACGCTCATTATAGGTTTCTCGTGCGGTTATGCATTTGTTCTGTAAGCTCTACCTGATGGTCTAAAGGATTACTGCAGGCCCGCAGACACAGCTTTCGGAGGGGGTGAGCATGCGGCGGAAATGGCCAATCGCACTGATCTGCACCGGAATCGTTCTGTGCTTGAGCACCATGCTCTCCGTGCCCATCCTCAACTTCACGGTTCACGTGCCTGGCAGAGCCGTGCTCACGTATTTCAAAGCACTCGAAAAACACGACACCAACCGAGCGTTGACCATGCTGGACATCCCGCATGAACGCATGTTGGACGGTGTCAGCGACGACATTCTTTCCGGTGCGGCCAGTGTGCCTAAGCAGGCGAAAGTCCTTGACTCAAAGCGTGTGAACGAGAACGAATACGACGTGAAAGTCTCGTATGTCCAAGGTTCCGACACACGTGAAACCACGTTCCGGGTGAAGCGTGACGCGCGCACCTTTGGCACCATCCAAAAGTGGTCCATCAAAGTCGATCAGTGGCCCGTTATCGCGATCGACGCTGGTGGCGCACCCACCGCGCAACTCAACGGCGTATCCATTCCCGCGAGAGAAACACGCGTCCTGTTCCCCGTCACCTACACGGTGGGCTTCAACAGCACCTACCTACGTTCGGACTACCAAACGGTCGATGTCACGGAGCCTGCTACCACCTCGGACGTCCATTTGACGGGCAAACCCACGAAGGAACTCACCAAGAAGGTCGCTGACATTGTCAATAAGCAGATTGACGAATGTATGAAAGCCACGACTCTCATGCCCGCCGGCTGCGGTTTTGGGAAAGAAACCAACAACCAGATCCTGGGCGACGTGAAGTGGAAGGTGAAGTCCTACCCTCACGTCACGTTAGAAAACGGTGCCTCAGGAATCGAGATGGCGCCCACCAACGTGGAATTCACCGTGAGTGGAAAGCAACGCGACGCCGTCACGGCGTTTGAATCCACGTTTACCGACACGGTCACCACTCGCATGAGCGCCAAGGTCCGCATCGAAGGTAACAACGTCACCGTGATACAGGAAGAAGCGAAGTAGGCGCCGGCCCACAAAAACCCCGCCGGCGCGCCTAAGCCCCGCCTTACGCCCCGCGCAAGTCCAGCGCCAGGTCGTTTGGCCCGTCCGGCACCACCGCAACCGGGATTCCCCAGTCCTGTTGGTACAGGTGGCACGCAGCGTGGAGTGGAATCTCGCCACCGGGTTCGCCATCGCAGGCCGCCGCGCGGGCGGTGACGTGCAGAACACCGGAGGTCACCTCGGGGTTGAGGGTCACCGTACGCTGGGTGCCCTCCTTGCCACCTGCCCCGTCGACAATGAGGTTCTCAGGGGTCGAGGACACCTGCAGAAACGTGGGGTCACCCCAACGGTCATCGAGCTTCTGACCTGCGGGAACGGTAAACGCGACAGTGATGTCCAACGGTCCGGGACCGATCTCCGTGACCGGCCTCTTGGTCTGCTGAGCCCCTTCGTTAACCTCCAGCGCCTCTTCCGGAATGGGCACGGCGGTGAGTTGGTGAGCCGCGGATTCGGCGACCAACAGGTAGCCCGAGGTGGTGTCGTCTCCCTGCACGACCAGGATGTCCGAGGGTTCCTTCAGGCCGCGCGCCAGGGTGGACACGGTGTTGGCCTGGGGGTCGAAGCGACGGATGGCGCCGTTGTAGGTGTCGGCGATGGCGACGGTGCCGTCTGGAAGTTCGAGCGCACCCAGCGGGTGTTGCAGACGGGCGGATTCGGCTGGCCCGTCCTGGAATCCGAAGTCGAACAGCCCCACGCCCACGTATGACGTGACGGCTCCGGTCGATGGGTCGAGTTTGCGCAGTGCCGAGGTTTCGGAATCCGCCACCCACACGTCACCGTCGCTGGCCAGCCGCACGCCGGACGGTTGGGCGAACCATTCGTCTAAGTCAAACGGGGTTGCCGCGTCCGAGGTGTCCCGCAGCCCTTCGTTAAGAGACCCGGAAATGTGCGCGACGGTTCCGGCTACCGGGTCGAAGGTCCACATGGTGTGGTTACCTGCCATGGCGATGACCACATTGGACGTCTTGGGCGCGTACACCACGTCCCAGGGGCTGGAGAGTTTCACGGCCGTGGCTGGACCGTCGTAGCGTCCGGAAAAACCGGGCTGATCAGGAACGTTGTCGCTGGCGCCCACCATGTATTGTTCGCCAGTTCCGGCCACGGTGGTTACGGTTTGGGTCTCTAGGTTGATTCCGCGCAGCGTGTGGTTGACCGTGTCTGCTGCGACCAGGTGATAGCCCACGTGTTGCGCAATTTCCGGCGGAAGTTGGGCCACACCACCGGGTTCTGAGAACTGGGCGGTGGCGAAGTTGCCGTCGGCGTTTCCGCGTTCACCGGAGCCGATGCGTCCCAGCAGGTTCGCGCCTTCGCTGTCGTAGAGCGCGTAGCTGTGGTGGCCGGAGTCGGCGACGATCAAGCGGCCGTCGTCCAGGCGCACCACTTTGCCGGGGTAGAACAGGTCACCTTCCCGAGGTGCGGGAGGCACATACGGCGCGTCACCTCGGCGGAGAGTCCCTTTGGCTTCGTGCTCCGCGGCAACTTCTTCGATGAGGCTGATGAGGCCCGAGGTGTGCCCCTCCCCCGACATAGACGCGACGATGTAGCCTTCCGGGTCGATGACGACCAGGGTGGGCCAGGCGCGTGCGGTGTAGGCCTTCCAGGTTTCGAGGTTGGGGTCATCGAGCACGATGTGTTCGACTTGGTAGCGTTCGACTGCCCGGTCGACGGATTCGATTTCGCGTTCAAACTCAAACTTGGGTGAGTGGACACCAATCGTGACCAGGACATCCGCGTATTTTTCCTCGAGTGGGCGCAGTTCGTCGAGCACGTGCAGACAGTTGATGCAGCAGAACGTCCAAAAGTCGAGGAGGACGATCTTCCCGCGCAGATCTTCCAGGCTTAGGTTTTTTCCGCCGGTGTTGATCCAGCGTCGGCCAACGAGTTCGGGGGCACGCAGTTTTACGCGGTTTGCATTGCTCATGCTCTCATTGTTCCAAACTCTGGAGTGTGCGTGTGTGCGGGTGTCACACATGGACATGGAGGGGCGCGCTCTCTAGGGTTCGGGCTGTGGCGCGCAGGCGACGCGGGCCGTAGTCTACTGGCATGGTTTCAATTGCGGATTACCACGAAAAGCTTTTCGACTTCCTCTTGTTCATGAGTCGTTGGGAGCACCGCGATCTCGCTCAGGTTGCTACCCACCCCATGCCGTTGCGGGCAGCCCAGCAAGTTTGGTCCACTGAGCAGGTCCCCCGGTTCGACAACTCCCAAATGGACGGGTTTGTTGTGCACCCCAACGACCCCGAGGTGGTGGCAGGTAAGCCCGTGCCTCTCCTTCCAATGGCGGCCGCCGGGCACAATCCCGAACCGCTCAAACCGGGCTTCGCGATGCCCATTATGACGGGCGCGAAGATCCCCGCCTGGGCGGGACCGACTGTAGGCGAATGCGCCGAAGATGGTGTCGACCTGTGTGTGGTTCCGGTGGAAGAAACCGTGTCTGGGTTTGATGACCTTTCACATGTGACGTTTACGCCCCGGGCCACATTCGAGCCCGGCAGGTTTGTTCGGCACCGAGGTAGCGACATCGACTACGGGGAAGCACTGTGCGCCGTTGGTGACGACCTCACACCGGCGCGACTCGGTTCGCTCGCATCCGTGGGGCTCACGCAGGTTGCCGTGTTTAAACCATTTCGAGTCCTGGTTGTGTCCACGGGAGATGAAGTGTGCCAACCCGGTCAGCACCCAGGGGCGGCGCAGATCTACGATTCCAACACCTCGGCGGCGGTGGCAGCACTGTCAGCAGCGGGAGCTCACGTGGTAGGCACCCTGCACGCGCCCGACAACCCAGATTTGCTGCTGGACGCAGTGCGCTCATGGCAAGCGGATGAAGCACGCCGCGCCGATATAGTCGTGTCGATGGGCGGCATTTCCATGGGGGCACGCGAGGTCATTCGTTTGGCCTCAGAGCTGGAAGTTCAGAGGGGAGTCGAAAACTCGTACGGCGGCGCGCAGTCCCCCGTGCTCCCCAACAGTGGCATGGAGTTCTGCCGCCTTCCCATGCAGCCGGGTGGCCCGCAGGCAGTGGGCCAGTTGGCTGGGGTTCCATGGGTGGCGTTACCCGGAAATCCGGTGTCCACGCTGGTAAGCATCGAAGTGTTGTTGCGCACTTCGCTGTTTGGAGCACGGCCCCGCAACCGCATGAGCGTCACGGTGCGAACTCCCGACGGTGAGCCGGTGAGCAGTCCGGCGGGGAAAACCCAGTTGCGATTCGCGCGCACTGATGCTGATGGAAGCGCGCTCTTGGAGTGGAGCAACAGTTCTCACTTGCTGCACATGCAGGCCGATGCGACCCTGCTGGTGATGATCCCGGAAGATGTCTCGGTCATCGAAGACGGTGACACGTTTGAGGCTCTCGCGCTTTAAGCTGCCGGGGTTTGCAGGCAATGGAACCTGCTAGCGTGTGCCACATGACAGGGAGTTCTGAGCACAGCGCACCCCAGTTGTCCCACGTAGACGAATCCGGGGCCGCGCGCATGGTAGACGTGGGCGGCAAACCCGTGACAGCCCGCCGGGCCGTAGCAAGTGGCACGGTGATCACCACGCCCGAGGTCTTGGAGCTGATTGCGTCAGGAAACCTTCCTAAAGGAGAAGCCCTGCCCATTGCTCGCGTTGCTGGAATCATGGGGGCAAAACGCACATGGGACCTCATTCCGCTGTGCCATCCGCTGGATCTTTCGGGTATCGATGTGGCGTTCAGCCTTGAGCACGACCGGGTGCATATTCAGGCTGTGGTGAAGACTTCTGGTAAAACAGGCGTCGAAATGGAGGCGCTTACGGCTGTTTCGCTCACTGCGCTGACCATCTACGACATGATCAAAGCCGTTGACAAGCACGCGGTTCTCACGGACATCAAGGTTGACGCGAAGTCCGGTGGTAAATCGGGCGACTGGTCCCGTAAAACCGAGCACCACCTCGGGCACAACCACCCATCACTACCCCAGGATTCACATGACTGACACACCTATGTACCGCGTTTCCGAAGCTGCCCGCTTCCTCGACGTGAGTACCGACACGGTACGGCGCTGGATCGCAGCCGGCACGCTCACCCACCGCACTGACTCAGCGGGGCGCACGGTTGTCGACGGGGTGGAGCTGGCTCGCCACGCCCGCAAAATCACGGCCCTGCCCGAAGACCCGCGTCACGTGTCCACGAGCGTGTCGAACCGGTTTTATGGCATTGTCACCGACGTGAAGCGCGGTGATGTCATGTCGATGGTGGAAATCCAAGCTGGCCCGCACCGGATCTTTTCCCTGGTGGGCACCGACGAGATTGATCGGATGCAACTAACCCCGGGGAACGCTGTGATCGCCAGCGCCCTGGCACAAGTGATTGCACTGGAACGGATTTAAGGTGCGCTTGGCGTGTACCCGCGCCGTACCATCGGAAGCATGACAATGATGAAGCCACTTGCTGCAGTAGTAGCCCTCACGCTGACGTGTTGCGCGCTCACTTCATGCGGTAAGGCAGATCCAGAAACGTCCCTCACCGTTTTCGCTGCAGCTTCGTTGAAGAAGTCGTTTGAAACAATCGGGAAGGATTTCGAAGAGGAAACCGGCACCGATGTGACCTTCAGCTTTGCTGGTTCGTCTGGGTTGGTTGAGCAGATGAAGTCCGGGGCTCCGGCCCAGGTTTTCGCCTCCGCCGATGAGCCCACCATGGACACAGCTTCCCAAGCCGGGCTTGTTCAGGAGCCCCAGATTTTCGCTACGAACACGCTCACGATCGCCGTGCCTGAAGGCAACCCTGCGAACATCGCGAGCCTGGAGACGCTTACACGGCCGGGCGTCAAGGTCGCCGTGTGTGCCCCCGCCGTTCCGTGTGGCAACGCCACCAAGCAGGTGCTTGATCGTGCTGGCGTGACTTTGACCCCGGCAACGGAAGAGTCCAAGGTGACGGCCGTGCTCACAAAAGTGGAGTCTGGTCAGGTTGATGCGGGGCTAGTGTACGTGACTGACGCCCGCGCGTCAGACAAGGTGGAGGCGGTGGATTTTCCGCAGGCCGCCGAGGTCGTCAACCGTTACCCTATCGCCGTCACCTCCCACGGTAAGAAGACTGCGAGCGCTGCGCAGTTCGTTGAGTTTGTTTTGTCTGATCGTGCTCAGCAGGTGCTTCACGCGAACGGTTTTGGGCAACGGTGAAATCGCAGACTGACCTGCAGACGCACACTGAAACACCGTTTCCTCGGTGGATGTGGGTGCCGGCTGTTGTTGCGGCGAGTTTCGTGGTGCTCCCCGTTGTGGGCTTGGTGGTTCGGGCGAATTGGCCGGAGTTTTTCTCACTGATCACGGCCCCGTCCGCACTTCAGGCGTTGCGCCTGTCGCTCATTACAGCCACGTGCGCAACAGTGTTTTCGGTGCTATTGGGCATTCCCTTGGCGTTGTTGACGGTCCGCGAGTTTCCGGGTGTGCGGTTGTTGCGCACGGTGGTGCTTTTGCCTTTGGTTCTTCCGCCGGTTGTGGGAGGCATTGCTCTTCTTTCGACGTTTGGGCGCGCGGGGCTCATTGGTTCTTCGTTGGAAGCTGCGGGTGTTTCGATCGCGTTCACCACGGTTGCGGTGGTTGTGGCCCAAACCTTTGTGGCGATGCCGTTCGTGGTGCTCACGGTCGAAGGCGCGCTCACCTCGCTGGACCCTGGGTTCGCCAAAGTCGCGACGACATTGGGCGCTGGCCCAACCCGCACACTTTTTCGGATTGTGTTGCCGCTCATTCGTCCCGCACTCATTTCTGGCGCGGTGTTAGCTTTTGCGCGTGCTCTGGGCGAGTTCGGTGCCACCGTGACGTTTGCGGGTTCCCTCCAGGGGGTGACGCGCACGCTTCCGCTCGAGGTGTACTTGCTGGCCGACTCCGGTGACACGGCCGGGGCGGTAGCGGTGTCCGTGGTTCTCATGGTTGTGGCGTTCGTGGTGGTGGCCACCATGTATCGCAAGACGTCCCGAGGTGTCCGCCAGTGACCCTCCATGTTGCGTTTTCGTTGCCCCAGCGGGGTATGGACATTGATTGTGACGTCCCGCTTAGCGGTATCACTGCGGTGATTGGGCCCAATGGTGCGGGGAAGTCCACCACGTTCGACGTGATCGCCGGTCTACTTCCGGTGCGTGGTGCCACCGTGCGTGTGGGGCAACGGGACTTCACCTCCGCCCAGGTCCCGGCGCATAAGCGCAGGATCGGCTATGTCATGCAAGACCCACATGTGTTTCCCCACATGAACGTGGAGGCGAACGTGGCTTTTGGGTTGCCACGTGGTGAGAAGGCGCGCGCGATTGAGGAACTGAAGCGTTTTCACGTAGACGACCTGCGCGCACGCATGCCCAGCACCCTGTCTGGCGGACAAGCAGCCCGAGTTGCCCTGGCCCGCGCACTTGCTCCACGTCCGGAACTGCTGTTGCTGGATGAACCGTTCGTGGCTTTGGACGCACCGGCACGAACCGAGCTTCGCACACACCTGCGCTCGCTCAGCACTCCCGTGCTTCTCATCACCCACGACCGAGCCGATATTGAACTCGCAGATCACATCGTGGTTCTTGAGGCCGGGAAGGTTGTGCAAGTGGGCACCACCGCCGAGGTCGCCGCCCAGCCCCGCGGCATCGCCACCGAGCTCGTGGGTTAGTCCCCAGTTTCGTTTTCACCCGGAGTGGGTTGCACAACCGGTAGCCCGGCCCCCATCCACCCGTACATACCGCCGATCACGTTGGTGAGGCGGACGTGCCGCACGCTCGGTTGAGAGTGGAACACTTGGATCGCATACTGCGAGCGCACACCGGCCTGACACATGACATAAACGTGCGGGTCCGGCGTGTGTTCAACCTCTAACGCAAGTGCGTGTGCCGACCCTTCCGGGTTATCCATGATCGTCGACAACGGCAACAGACGAGCACCGGGTGCATGCCCCGAATCGAACTCGGATTCTTCCCGCACGTCCAGAACAAAGGCGCCGTCAGGAATTTCCGCAGGAACCACCTCGGCGGGCTCAAACCAGCCAGGCTCCTCCACGCCCACTGAGTGGGTTTCAGACTGACGCGTTGAATGGGGCTCGGACTGTGACGCCCCACCGGAGCCAACCAACGGCACATATTCCCACATGCCTGTGAGCATGTCGTAGACTCCCACCTGCCCCACTAAAGGCTGACCCAGGCCGGTAATGAGTTTGAGGGCCTCGGCCGCTTGAGCCACCCCCAGCTGACCGGGAACAACCCCCAGAACCCCGGCCTCGGCGCACGTGGGAACATCATTAGGGGCAACAGGGTAGAGGTCGCGGTACGTGGGCCCGTCAGGCATGAACACCGACATTTGCCCGCCGGTCGTCAGCACGGCCGCCCACACGTGTGGAATCCCTACGTCCCGGCAGGCGTCTGAGATGACGTAGCGGGTGTCGAAGTTGTCGGCCCCGTCCAGGACCACGTCATAACCCTGCAGAATCTGACGAGCGTTGTCCGCGGTGAGCCGTTCACGGTACGTCACCACGTGGACGTCTGGGTTCAGGGCCGTTAAATGCGCCGCCGCTGATTCGACCTTAGGTTCCCCCACCGACTCAGTCATGTGGAGCGGCTGGCGGTGCAGGTTCGACGTCTCAACTACGTCGTCATCGATGAGCCCCACCGTGCCAACACCCGCGCTGGCCAGGTAAATCGCCGCCGGGGAGCCCAAGCCACCAGCACCGACGACCAGCACGCGAGCCCGCGCTATCGCCTGCTGCCCGGTCAGGCCCACAACGTTGAGCTGCCGCATGTAACGCCCGCTCACACGGGTCTGGCCCCGGTCATCGCCCAAGCCACGTGGACCTCCCAGACCATGCGTCACGCCTTCTGTCACTGCAGGCCCACCCAGTCGTGTCCGCCGGTGTCGTAGTGCTGCT
This sequence comes from Brevibacterium sp. ACRRH, assembly GCF_022346365.1. Taxonomy (NCBI): domain Bacteria; kingdom Bacillati; phylum Actinomycetota; class Actinomycetes; order Micrococcales; family Brevibacteriaceae; genus Brevibacterium; species Brevibacterium sp. ACRRH. The sequence goes on along the minus strand of NZ_JAKRMN010000002.1, from coordinate 252,764 downwards.
GCTTCCAGATGGGCACGCGCGCCTTGACCTGGTTGACAACGTCTTCGCAACAGTCGAACGCGACCTTCCGGTGCGCAGCGGCCACCGCAACCACGATCGCCACGTCGCCCACCTGCAACGATCCCACCCGATGTTCGCACAAAACCCGAGTCCCCTGGTGCGCTTGAGCGACCTCGCCCACCACCTGGGCGAGCACTTTTACCGCATCCGGGTGGCACGTGTAGTCCAGGCCCACGACGCCACCTCGGCCGGAGTCGTGGTTACGGATGACTCCGCTGAACTCCACGACCGCCCCACACTCTGGGGTGACGACCGTGCTGGCCGCGTCGGTCAGGCACGGGTCCCGGGTGATCCGGGTTGCCACCACCGCCGAGGTGGTTGCCAGCTCGGCGGGCGCGCCCCCGGAAGCCTCCACCGAGCCAGGTGCGTCCAACGCGGCCTCGTCGACACCTCGGCCGTGGGTGCGCACATCCGCAATCTGCTCACACGCGTGCGGCACCAGGGGCGCAAGCGTCACCATGGCGTCGCGAACAGCCGACCGCGAACCCGGAAGGTTGATCACCAGCGTCGACCCCGCGACCCCGGCGATTCCTCGACTCAAAGCAGCATGAGGAGTGTGCTCCAGACCCTGCGCGATCAACGCCTGCTCAATCCCAGGAACCCGGCGCTCAACAAAACGGCCCGTCATCTCAGGTGTCACATCGTCCGGGGTCAGCCCGGTTCCACCCGTCGTGATCACCACGGCAGGCGCGTCACGCAGGATCCGCTCAAGCGCGTCAGCAACCGCATGCCCGTCGCTCACACACACCGGGTCAGGAGTCGCAAACCCAAGCCCGCGCAACCATTCGACGAGTTCGGGACCCGTGGCATCAGTCGCATCACCGCGAGCAACTGAACTCGACACCACCAGAACATACGCAGCGTCATTTTTCCTCATGCGCTTAACACTACCTGCGCTCGCCGATACCCTAGTGAGATGAACGTGTCACTGGGAATGCCGTCGATCCGCACAGAAAGTGTCGCCGACCGCGCCTCGCACACCCGGGACACCTTGGAGCGACGGGCGCACGACGCCCCCACCTCGGGCCCACTGGCCGACACCTTCGGGCGCACAGGCACTGACCTGCGGGTTTCGCTCACGGATCTGTGCAATCTGCGCTGTACGTACTGTATGCCCGCGTCCGGAATGACGTTCCTGCCCAAGGACGCTGTCCTCACCGCCGCCGAGGTGGTTCGGCTTGTCCGTGTCGCAGTAGACGTTCTGGGGGTGCGTGAGCTTCGGCTCACCGGCGGAGAACCGCTGTTGCGTCAAGATTTGGAGCACATAGTTGCGAGTATTCGTGGCAACCACCCGGACCTGCCAATCGCCATGACCACCAACGCGATTAGCCTTGAAAAACACCTGCCCACACTTCACCAAGCCGGCCTAAACCGCATAAACGTGTCGCTCGACACCGTGGACCCCGCGACCTTCGCGCAACTGTCCCGGCGCACCAAGTTCTCCGAAGTCATGGACGGGCTCAACGCGGCCCTTCGCCTCCGCGACCAGACCGCCGAGGATAGCGCTCCATTTGGGGTGAAAATCAACAGCGTGCTCATGCGAGGCGTCAACGACCACCAGGCCGTAGACCTCGCCCAGTTTGGAATCGACCACGGAATCACGGTGCGGTTCATTGAACAGATGCCGCTCGACGCCGACCACGGATGGACCCGCCAGAACATGGTCACCGCCCACGACATCGCCACCCAGCTACAACAGCGGTGGGAGCTACAACCTCGGGCAGGGCGCGGGAGCGCACCTGCGGAACTCTTTGACCTGGTGGACTCCTGTGGAGTTGCCGGGCAGGTGGGGATCATCGCGTCGGTGACTCGTCCGTTCTGCTCAGCCTGCACGCGCACGCGCATCACGGCCGAAGGCAAGATCCGGTCGTGCCTGTTTTCCCACGAAGAGTTCGACCTGGCTGCGCTACTGCGCTCCGGGGCCAGCGACGACCAGATTGCGCAAGCGTGGCGGCAAGCCATGTGGCTCAAACCCAAGGCTCACGGAATGGGTGAGGCTGGCCTAGATTCGGACGCATACGAACAGCCCAACAGGTCCATGAGCGCGATTGGAGGATGACATGAGTGAAGGTGCCCAAAATCAGGTGTCAGTTCGCTACTTCGCCGCCGCCCGGGCCGCAACTGGCGTCGAACAGGAAGACGTTATTCTGGATGGTCAGTTGAGTAGCGGCGCAACCCGTGAACAGTTCATTGAACTGCTCGTCTCCCTTCACCCCGAGGTGCCCGCCGGCGAACCGCCACTGTCACGAGTTCTGCCGCAATGTTCGTTCCTGGTTGACGGTGTCACGTTGACCGACGGCACCGTGGCGCCTGGGAACCGCGTCGATGTTCTACCCCCGTTTGCGGGCGGCTGAGCACCCGCCGTGCCCGCCGGCGATCGACGCCCTGATGCCTCTACCCCACCCCGTACTCGTGAAGGAGAACTCATGGAACTCATGCGTGTTGGCCCGCGTGGCCAGGAAATCCCTGTAGTGAGGCTCAACGGCCGCCACTACGATGTGCGGCCTCTCACCGGCGACTTCAACGCTGAGTTCTGGGCGCACGGGATGAACACCCTGACCACGGCCCAAGTCAAAGACTGTCAAGAAATCAACATTGACGCCAGGCGGATCGGAGCCCCCGTAGCCCAGCCGGGCGCGATCATCTGCATCGGCACCAACTACGCCGCCCACGCCGCCGAAGCGAACCTCCCCACACCAACCCACCCCGTGGTTTTCCTCAAAACCCCCAACACGGTCGCCGGCCCCTACGATGAGTTGGAACCACCTCGGCGATTTTCTCAACTGGACTGGGAAGTTGAACTTGCCGTGATCATTGGCCGGGCCGCCCACAACCTTGACTCCCCCGAACAGGCGCGGGAGCACATTGCCGCGTACACGGTTGCCAACGACCTGTCCGAACGGGTGTTTCAAACCCAGGAATCCGGCGGGCAATGGTCCAAAGGCAAGTGCTTCCCCGGGGCGCTACCGCTGGGGCCGGTCGCGGTGAGCGCCGACGTGTTCGACCCCACGAACGCCCGCCTGACCAGTCATGTGAACGGGGAGCCTCGGCAGGACTCGTCCACGGCTGACATGGTTTTTGACGTGTTTCACCTGGTGTACGACCTGTCGCAGTACATGCGACTGGAACCCGGGTACGTGATCGCGACCGGAACGCCTCAAGGTGTCGCCATGTCCGGGCAGTACCCCTACCTGGAAAGTGGCGATGTCGTCGAGGTAGCGATCGAAGGACTAGGTACACAACGCACACAGATTGGCATAATGGCCCCATGAGCTACGACGACATCACAATTGACTCCCTGATTGAAAAGGGAAGCTTCAAATGGTCTGCCTACCCCGGCACGATTGGCGCCTGGACGGCAGAAATGGACTTTGGGGTAGCGCCAGCAATCCGCGCCACTCTTGAACAGTTGGATGCCAGCGACCTGTACGGCTACTCCACACCTGCGCTCATGCGCGACATGGCACAGGCGACCGCACAGTTCTACAACGACACCTACGGCTGGGACGTCAATCCCGAATGGGTCTCGCCCGTGTCAGACGTGCTCACCGGTATGCAAGCGGTGCTGAGCTTCTACACCGAACCGGGCGCCAAACTGGTGCTACCCACTCCTGCGTACATGCCGTTCTTGACCATGCCTAAGATTCATGGTCGCGAAATCGTCGAAGTTCCCATGTTGCGGAATGAATCCGGGTCTGGCGACGCTAAGCCCACGTGGACCATGGACTTCGAGGCGATCGACCGCGCACTGTCCACCGCCGGTGCCGACGGCGGGTCCGGTGGCCTACTTGTGCTGTGCAACCCGCACAACCCCATTGGTCGCGTGTACACCCGTGGTGAGCTGGAAGAACTGTCCCGCATTGTTGAAAAACACGGGGCCCGTGTGTTCTCCGATGAAATCCACGCGCCACTGACCTTCACCGGCCACACCCACGTGCCCTATGCGTCCATCAACGAGGCAGCCGCGAACCACACCGTCACGGTCACCTCGCACTCCAAGAGCTTCAACACCCCCGGGCTCAAATGCGCGCAGATCATCTTCTCCAACGAAGCCGATTTCGCCATATGGGCCACGCACGGCATGTTCACCGGAAAATCGGCGGCCAACCCCGGGCTGCTGGCAGCCGTGGCCGCCTACCGTGACTCGCGAGACTGGCTGGCGGACACCTCGGCGTACTTAGAACGCAACCGCGACGCACTGCCCGGCCTTTTGGAACGCCACCTGCCACAGGCCGTGTACGAACCACCAGAGGGGACGTATCTGGCCTGGATTGACCTGAGTGCCTACGACCTGGGCGATGACCTGACGTCGTTCTTTGTGGACCGGGCGCGCGTGTCCATCATTGACGGGGCGTTGTGTGGAGAAGCTGGCCGAGGCTTCATCCGACTCAACATGGGGACGTCGCTTCCAATCCTGGAAGAGATTGTGGAGCGACTGGGCGCGGCTGTCGCCGGCACCCCAGTTGCGCCGGTTGGTTCCGTGGCCGAGGTGGCAGACGGTTCCGAGGCCGGTCAGGCTGGGGACGCTGGGGAGGGGTCCGCGTGAGTGAGCCGGTAAGTGCCCACGAAGCTGAGCAGATTCGGAGCAAACTAGACGATGTGGCAGAGCGTGTGCGGGCGGCGAGTGAAGCGTCGAAACACGTCGACCGCGTGCAGATCCTGCTGGCCACGAAAACGCAGCCGGCGAGCAAAATCCGGGTTGCGTTGGAGCACGGGTTCACGTTGATTGGTGAGAACCGGGTGCAGGAACTCAACGAGAAGTTCGATGATCTGGCGGATATCCCGCACGAAACGCACCTCATTGGCCCGTTACAGCGCAACAAGGTCAACCACACGCTGGGTCAAGCGTCGTGTATTCAGTCGATCGATTCGATGAAGCTCGCCACCAAGATTCACAACCGTTTGGAGCTTTTAGACCAGACCGTCGAGGCGTTTGTGCAGGTCAACACCAGTCGTGAGGACACCAAATCAGGGGTGGCGCCGGAGCAGCTGGGCGAATTGCTCACGGAGATTGCGCCGTTAGAGCGGATTCGGTTGCGCGGGCTCATGACGATTGGGCTACCAGGGTCAACCGAGGCCGAGGTGCGTCCGTCGTATGCCGACCTTCGGAACCTCCGCGACACCCACCTTGATTCCGGGCTTCTACCAGAACACGCGACCGAACTGTCCATGGGCATGAGCAACGACTTCGAGCTTGCGATTGCCGAAGGCGCCACCATGGTGCGGATTGGCTCGAGTGTTTTTGGTGCGCGGGCCTAAGCCCGCGCACACGGTTTAGTCCTGGGGCAGGCCTTCAGCGTTCTCGTCGACCAGCCCGATAATCGCGGAGCAGTCGAGGTCGCCGTTTCCGTCGTCAATGAGCTGCTGGAGTCGGCTGTAGACCAGTTCAGCTGCTGACAAGGTGACGCCCTGGGTCTTCGCACCGTCGAGCGCCAAGCCCACGTCCTTGTGCATGAGCATGGTGGAGAACCCGGCCTCGAAGTTGTTGTTTGCAGCGGCCGTGTCGACCACGCCCGGCACTGGGTACCAGGTGCGCAGTGGCCAGGAGTCACCCGATGAAACCTTTGCAATGTCGTAGAACACTTCTGGCTTAAGACCAAAGCGCTGCGCCAGAACGGCACCTTCGACAACACCTTGTAGGCTGATTGCCAAAAGCATGTTATTTACAATCTTGGCTGCCTGACCAGCGCCTTCACCGCCTGCGTGGAAGATGTTTCCGGCCATCGGTTCAATGAAGGTCTTAGCGTTTTCAACGTCGACGTCATCCCCACCGAGCATGAACGTCAGAGTTCCGGCAGCCGCACCCGAAACGCCACCGGACACTGGTCCGTCGACGAACTTGAAGCCACGGTCACGTGCGGCTTGGTGCAGTTCGGTCGCAGTGTCGAAGTCGATCGTGGACGAGTCAACGAGCAACGTCGATGTTGACGCGTTGTCAAAAACGCCGCCCTCACCTAGGTACACGGTCTTGGCGTGTTCACCCTTGGGCAACATCGAAAAAACAATATCTGCGCCTTCAACGGCTTCTGCGATTGAACTCTTGGCCACAACACCGTGACCAGCAGCCGCTTCAACCGCAGCTGGGACAACATCGAACCCGTTTACCGTGTGACCTGCAGCGATTAAGTTGTTGGTCATAGGACCACCCATGCGCCCCAGACCGATCCATCCGATTACTGCCATGATTGCCTCCTTGCAGTGACTTTCTTCTTTTGACGACTACCTTATGCCGTAGGTCACACCCTGGGACTTATCAGGCCGGCGGAACTTGCGCACTACGTGTGTGCGCAAGTGCACGAACCACCTCGACGACCACCTGGCGCCGCGCCGATTCATTCCGCACAACCGCCCAATATTCCATAGGCGCGGAAAACTCGGAAACGACCCGCACCAGACCCTGAGATGCGAAGTCCGGGAGCAGACCCACACCGATTCCAGCTCGGGTGGCGGCCACGTGCAGCCGCACCGAATTCGACCGGAAGAACCCGGCCGGTCGTGGAAATTCCGCCGGTGCCCCTTCGAGCCCCTCAACACCCAAGGAGTGCTCCGGATAAAACACAAACCGGTGCTGGCTTAAGTCCTCGATCGTTTCAGGGACTCCTCGCTCACGCGCATATTCCTGGGAGACGTATAGCCCCAACGAATAATTGCCCATCCGTTGTAACTGCGAGTGAGGCGCAGACGGTTCTCCCACCACAATCTCAATATCAACACCCGACCTGTACTTACTGGCTCGTTGCGTGGCCGTCACCAAGTCGATCTGCACATCCGGATACGCCTTCTGCAGGGCCATGATTCGATCAAAGCCCCCATAATCCACGAACCCTTCCGGGGCAGCGATCCGAACAACACCGCTCACCCCCGACATTCCACGCACTTTGCCGGCCTCTTCCAGGGCGGTCTCAACGGCCTCGGCCGCGGAAATCAACTGCTCCCCCGCCTGGGTGACTTCCCACCCGTCAGGCGAACTTGCCAACACAGGCTCGCCAACCGATTTTTCCAGCGCCGCAATGCGCCGAGACACGGTGGTGTGATTCACTCCCAGCACTTGAGCAGCAGCCGTGTACTTGCCCAAACGGGCCACAGTCAACAGGGTGAGAAGGTCGTCGGGAGCAATCCGACTGCGAGCGCTGATCATGCCCAAAGTTTATCGGCACGGTGGCTCGAACTGTGGCCTAGCAAGTGCCTTCCGCGTGTATGACGTACGTGCCTTGCCGCCTGCTGGGCGCATGTTTACGTGCCGACTACTGTGCGACCCAACCCCCGTCAATCGAATGTGCCGATCCGTTGAGGTCGGCTACCGGTCATCCGATTCGCACCTCACGGTTTTCCCGGTCTGCGGCGTCAATCTCAGCAAAGTCGACACCTCGGGTTTCACGTGTGAATACCAACGCCACGATGGAGATTGCACAGGCGATAAGCAGATAAACCGCAATAGGTACGGACGATTCAAATTCGCGCAACAGGAACGTCGCAATGATGGGGGCGAAGGATCCCGCAACAATCGACGTGACCTGATAGCCCGTGGACACACCTGAGTTGCGCATGCGGGTGGGGAACATTTCCGCCATGATTGCAGGCTGGCCCGAGTACATCAGAGCGTGGAACAACAGGCCGATCACCAGGGCAATGAAGATGTTGAGTGGCTGCCCAGTGTCATACAGTGGGAAGGCGAAAAAGCCCCAAGTTGCCGTCAACACGATCCCGATGAAGTACGGAGGTTTACGGCCAAAGATGTCAGCTAGGTGTTGCTGGCCATGAGGTTGTTGACGTTTCTTGGGAACTGCGGCGCAGACGGGTAAGCTGAGCCGTATGTCGAGCCCTGAATCGGACACTCAGGGGCTTTCGGTCACGCCGTCAGCCCCTCACCTTCGCTGAGCCCTCAGCTCTCTGCTGCCCTGTGCTGTGTGCAGCACGACATTCGGGTGTTTCTTCGGGCGCTGACCGTGGTGACGAGACGTTCTCTTGTTCGTACTCTCGCTTCGGAGCTATCTCGATGCCTTTCTCTCTCTATCTTCTTGCCCTGGTGGTCTTCGCCATGGGTACTTCCGAGTTCATGCTCGCTGGCCTCGTGCCCGACATTTCCACATACTTCGGCGTTCCCGTGGGGACAGCTGGTCTCCTGACCTCGGCATTCGCCGCGGGCATGGTGATCGGCGCACCTGCGATGGCCGCGCTCACTCGTCGCCTCCCCGTGAACGGGACACTCCTGGGTTGCGTGATCGTGTTCGCGCTGTCCCATGTCGTAGGCGCACTCACGCCGGACTTCACTGTTCTGTTCGTCACGCGCGTGATCGCCGCGATCGTCAATGCGGGCTTTTTGGCGGTCGCGCTGGGAGCGGCGACGCAACTCGTGGCACCCAACGCCAAAGGTCGGGCCGTGGCGGTTCTGCTGGCGGGTACCACCGTCGCCACCGTCGCCGGTGTCCCCGCGGGCGCTCTGCTTGGTACGGCACTCGGTTGGCAGTCGACGTTCTGGGCGATCGCTTTTCTCTGCGTCCCCGCTGCGATCGGCATTGCCGCGGGCTTCACCACTCAAGCTGGCGACACGTCCGAGAAGGATTCGTCCTCGCTGCGGATGGAGTTGGCGCAGCTTGCCTCTCCGCGCCTCGTTCTGACGATGATGCTGGCTGCCCTGGTGAATGCCGGCACCTTCGCAACGCTGACCTTCCTTGCGCCGATCGTTACGGGAACCGCCGACCTGAGCCAGTGGTGGGTGTCGGTGGCGCTTGTGCTCTTCGGCGTCGGTTCCTTCATCGGCGTCACCGTTGCGGGACGGCTCGCTGACGCCCGACCTCGCGTCGTCATCATGGGCGGTGGAAGCGTCCTTGTACTCGGCTGGGTCGCCTTGGCGCTCTTCGCGACGAACCCCGTTGCCCTGCTCGGTCTCGTTTTCGCTCAGGGAGTGTTGGGCTTCGCTGTCGGCAGCACGCTGATCACGCGAGTGCTCTATGCGGCGGCGGGTGCACCCACCATGGCGGGTTCGTACGCGACCGCGGCACTCAACGTCGGCGCAGCAGTCGGTCCCATACTTGCCGCTGCCGCGCTCGGCGTGATACCCGGTGCGCTCGGGCCCGTTTGGGTGGCCGTCACCACGACCGCAGCGGCATTGCTGCTCACCATTCCCCTTCTCCGGCTGATCGCGCCCGCCGAGAGCGAAGTGGTCAAGTGACGCACGCTAACTCGCCCTTGACAGTCGAAGGCCGTCGCCGACTCATTGAGCGCTGCCGCTCTCGACCCCTCGCGCATGTCGCCGCAGAGATGGGCATCTCCCGCGCAACCGCATCGAAGTGGGTAACCCGGTACCGCAAGTTCGGTCAACTCGGCCTGCTTGACCGCTCATCTGCTCCAATCCGGCAGCCAAGCGCGACACCTGGCGAGACGCTAGCGCGAATCGAGGAACTACGGCGCGAGCACAAGTGGTCAGCATCCCGCATCACCTTCGAACTGCATGGAGATGGCGTTGCGATCAGTCGGCGCACCGTCACTCGGCACCTAGCCGAGCTCGGCCTGAACCGCCGTCGATTCATCGACCCAAACGGCGAGACGAACCGGCAAGTGCAGACGATCACGGCAAAGCATCCCGGGCACATGGTGCATCTCGACGTCAAGAAAGTCGGACGCATCCCCAACGGCGGTGGTTGGCGGGCTCATGGCAAAGGCAGCCCTGAGGCTCGTGCCGCCGCCCGAGCGAGAACCCGCGGGGCACGCGCCGGGTACGCCTACCTCCATTCCGCAATCGACGGGCACACCCGCCTGGCATACACTGAATCGCTCGAGAACGAACGGGCCACCACCGCCGTCTCGTTCCTGAACCGCGCCCGGGTGTGGTTCGCCGCTCACGGCATCACCCGGATCGAGCGAATCATCACCGACAATGGCGCTTGCTACCGCTCCGCGGCATTCGCCGCCGCTCTGAATGGCGCGGAGCACCGCCGTACGAAGCCCTACACGCCCAAGCACAACGGGAAAGTCGAACGCTACAACCGCATCCTCGCTGAAGAGTTCCTGTACGCAAGGACCTGGAACTCAGAAGACCAGCGCGAGAAAGCGCTGGAAACCTGGAACCTGCACTACAACTACCACCGGCCCCACGGTGTGCATGACGGGAAGCCGCCCGCATCCGCGACACCATTACGCGTCAACAACGTCCTGGCCTCATACATCTAACCGTAGTGAGCCGGTTACCGAGCGGACAGTGAACCCGCCGAGGACTTTCGCGTCGATCAAGTCCTCCAAGTCTCTCGGGTCGCGTACCGCACGATCCAGGTCGTAGGCGACCATCACCTGCGCCTCACCAGTGCCCAAGTGTTTGAGCATGGCGCGGAACTGGGGCCGGATCACTCGCCGCACCCGCTCACCCGACGGCAACGTGATCGTACGCTGCTTGAACGCTGACGTGTCGTTCTCACGAAACACCGCCGCTACTTCCCACCCGTGCGCAGCGGCGTAAGCGCGACAGTCGACCTCCTGCCGGTCAACGCCACGCTCGCTACCCTCGGGATCGTCGCTGATCCTGACGTACACCACTGCCCGCAAAGGCTCCGTGGTTTGTTCTTGCTTGTTGTGGCCCATGCTTCGGCCCCACCTTCCTACTCGTGTGAGAGGTAGGTGCGTTTAGGGAACCTCGGCTAGCCCAGGTCGACGTGCTCGACGACGTAGCTCGCGGGCAGCGTGATCGTGGTGCGACGCCGTGACCCTGCCCGCCGTACGGTGAGGGATCCGTCGTCGTTCGCATGGGCGACGTTCCAGCGGTCGCCGTTTTTCACCCAGCTTCGCCCGAGCGAGAGGCGCCGATTGTTCTCCCGTGTGATGATGAGATCTCCGCGAGACGCCTCATTGCCGTCGTGAAGCTTGATACCGTCCACGGCGACGTCGCCCTGGAGGATTCGGTCGGTGCGGGCGCGGGTGTTGAGCGCGGAGACCGTGTCGAGGGTTTCCGCGATCAGCACCGTACTCTTTCCCGCTGCGAGGTCTGTGCGCCAGGCTTGGTAGGCGGCTTCGAGGATCTCGTCATATCCGCCCGGCGTAACGCGCTCGTGCGCAATGTAGGTATCGATGACGTCGGTGTCGCCGATCCGCAACTGCAGGGACGCCTGCTTCTCCCAGTCGTTCTTGAAGCGGCGCACATCGACCAGTTCCGGGGCGTCGCCGCGATCACGCACGAGCATCCCGAACGCGCCGCCCGCGTCGACGGCGGCGAGTTGCGCCCAATCGCCCACGAGCAGCACTTTCGCGCCGACCTGCTGGGCGTGGCTGGTGATGGCGTCGAGCGCGAACGTGCCACCGAGCGAGGCTTCGTCGATGATGACGAGCTGCCCGCGCGTGAGGTTCCATTTCCCGAGGCGATGCTCATGCAGCCACTTCGCCGTGTTCTCCGTACCGATCTCCAGATCCCCGGCGAGGACGTCGGCGGCAGCGGCAGAGGGTGCGAGCCCGGTCACCGAGCCCTGCCCGTAGCGTCGCTCCCAGGCGCGGCGCAGGGCACGCATCGTCGTGGTCTTCCCGGTCCCTGCGGGGCCGACGAGGACGTCGAGGACGCGGCCGGAGACGCCGATCTTCGCGATCGCCTGCTCCTGATCCACCGACAGGGTGTGCCCGTCGCGGTTCTTCGTTCTGGCGGCGTCCTCAATCCATGCCAGCGGCACGGTCGGCGCCGATCGATCATTCGACGCGGCAAGGAGCCGGTCTTCTGCCGCGAGCACCTGCTCGGAGGAGAACACCGTTCCGCCTTTGGGTCGGAACACGCTCGACCCGTCCGCACGGCGAAACCGCGATGAACTCGTCGCGAGCTCGGGCGGGGTGAGACGCAGCGAGACCCGTTCAGCGGCATCGACGATCTGCTGGGTGATAGCGTCCCGGTCGTTCGCGGACGCGAAGCGAAGATCCATCGTCTGCCGTATCGCCTCCGCGTGAAGGTTCCACCGTTTCCACGTCGCCCGCCGGTCACCTACCTGCTGCACCACAACCTCGGCGACCTGCTCGAGATCTTCCAACGGGATATCGTCCGCCCGCAGCAACGGTTCCTGCTCACTACCGGCGAGCAGTGCCGACGCCCAGGTTGGCGCGTCCTCACCCAGCAACGTGGTCGCGCGTTCTCGCCACTGGGAGGTGAGGTCGCTGAGGGAGTGCTGCTGCTTCGGGGGCCGGGTCTCGAGCGTGGCCTGCTGCCGGAACTGCCACACCAGCTTCGGGGATGGCTGCCTGCCATGCTTCGAGACGTACTCGTCGACCAGCCGGTCTTTGACCTGCTCGATATCGCGTGTGCGGGAAGAGAACTCATCCATCAGCTCTTGCGGCACGCCGACGATCTCCCACGCAGTGGAGCGTCCGGCTCCGCGGTCGCGGGCTTCCCACCCGACGCCGAGGATCTGGGTGAGATGGTCGGAGAGGACGGCGTTGTAATGCTCCGATAGGCCCGTGACGGCGGCGTGGATAGCGCGGGAATCGAGCGTGCGCCACTTCCCGTCATCGACGGCTTGGACGCGGTTGGCGATCACGACGTGCGTGTGGAGTTGCGGATCCGCGGCGCGGGAATCGTAATGATCGTAGGCGGTCGCAATCACACCCCGCACGTCGACTTGCGCGACAGCTCCGCGCGGCCCTTTCGCGCCGACCCTGGTCATCGCGACGTCGCGCTCAAGCAGGGCGATCACGTCTCGGATCGCGGCGTGATGGGCTTGAGCGACGAGTGCCTGAGTTCCGCCATCGGCAACTGCCCAGAGGGTCGACACGGACTTCGGCACCGAGAACGTGAGGTCGAACCCCGCGACCGGCGCATTGGTCGGCTTCTGTGCCTCCTCCGCCTCGATCAGCGCTTGCTGCGCGGCACGCTCACCTGCGGTGAGGGACTTCGGGAGCTGATCGAGGCGGCGCTGCGTCCGCTCGCCCGCGGTCGCGAACTTCCGGTACGGGCGCCCCAGTTGCTCGCCACTGTTCGGATCCTGCCCGTGCCCCATGAGGCGCCGTAACTGCTCCTCGCTCACCGAGGCACCGACGGCGATCTCTCCGGCGAGTCCTGGGAGGCCGGCCCCGAGCCAGATGCCGGGAGGCGTTCCTGCTTCAAGGTAGTACCTTGTCAGCGCTGACGACGCATCGCGATCCCCGTCGCCAGCGACAACTGCGTTCAGCAGGTACCGGTACCCGTCCCCAGCGGTCATGACCCTGATCGAAATCGTCACACTGGGCAGGTGCGCCGCAGATCTTGGGATCTACCCTCGGAAGGCGGAGAGCGCGATGTTTGCGTCAATGCAGGGAGATAGCGAAGAGCGCGCTTCAACGGAGATGCTCGAATGGGTCCACGACGGATTGGAGTCCGTGGTCGCGGCAGACGTAGATGATTCGCACGCCGTACCCGTCGGCGCCGCTCGGCTCGGGGTCGCATTCTGCGCGGCAGACGTTACAGAGCCGGTGCTCGTTGCTCCCCCAGACCGTGACCTCGATATCGTCGGGGATCTCCATTCCGTCGAACTCCATATGCGGAGGTTAGCTGTCGCGGATTGAGTCGGGTCAAGATGCGGCACCGATGCTAAACCGCCGTTACCTATGGTCATCGCGCCGGTCGCGCACTCGACGCTTAGTTCTTGAGGTACTCGAGGACGGCGATGACGCGCTTGTTCCCTGTGCGCTCGTTAAGGTCGAGCATGGTGAAGATGCTGCTGATGTGCCGTTCCGCGATCGCGACGCGACATACACACGGTCCCTGATTTGCTCGTTTGTGAGCCCCGTAGCCATGAGCGAATCGTCAGTATCGCGGAGGAGGTGCTGCGGGAGCGGGAAAGGATTGACCTTACTGACGCAGAGACCCAAAGTGCGAGCATCCCTCATCGCTTTGATGCCAGCCCTTCAACCATTGCAACTAACCCGAACTCGAAATCTAGGTCTTGATCGACAGGCTCACATCCGTTGTCGAGCGCTGTTTGTTCTTCTAGTACGAAACCGACCGTATAGCGGCTGATAGCCATGAGAGCTCGGACCGCAGAGCCCTCAGCGAATCCTTCGGACACGAGAAACTCGATCTGACTTTCGGGGGCATCCGAGCCCGCTGGCATCTGGTCACTCTTTTGACGGTGAAACTCTGCGTGCAGCCGTGCTCCATCCCGGACTGCCAGAAGCGCTGTCCGGAAGCTCCGCGCGTTGCGCAGGAGAAAGTCGTCCCAGCGCTCCCCTGACTCTGGGAGTGAGGCGTGGTGTTCGCGATCAAGCACATCAGCTGCGAGCGATCCGAGCAGGTGGGCCTTTGTCCGAAAGTGCCAGTAGAGCGCTGGCTGCTGCACCCGCAGATGCGCAGCCAGCGCCCGCGTGGTGAAACCGTCGATCCCCGTGTTATTGAGCACATGCCTCGCACCGCGCAAGACTGCTGCACGATCGAGTCGCGCTTGTTTCTGAGCCATGCTTGCACTTTATCATCGATAACTTTATCGTTGATAAGGTGTCATTTCTCACTTCCGCTCGTGGCTCGTTGGCCACGGTCCTCATCACGGCTAGCCTCGACGCCGCCGGCATGGGCCTGGTGATGCCGATTCTTCCCGCACTGCTACACGAGGCAGGGGTCACCGCTGATGCGGTTCCGCTGAACGTCGGAGTGCTGATCGCGCTCTACGCGGTAATGCAGTTCATCTTTGCCCCCGTACTGGGAACGCTGTCGGACCGATTCGGCCGCCGCCGGGTGCTGCTTGTTTCCCTAGCCGGTGCGACCGTCGACTATCTCGTGCTCGCCACGACGTCCGCTCTGTCGGTGTTCTATATCGCCCGCGCAGTGGCTGGGATAACCGGAGCGACCAATGCGGTCACCGCCACCGTGATCGCCGACATCACGCCACCCCACCAGCGCGCCAAGCGTTTCGGTTTACTCAGTGCCTGCTATGGCGGCGGAATGATCGCGGGGCCAGCCATGGGTGGACTGTTCGGTGCCATCTCGCCACATCTGCCGTTTTTGCTCGCTGCTCTTCTCTCAGCGAGCAATCTGGCACTCACCTTTATCCTGTTACGCGAGACCCGTCCTGATTCCCCTGCGCGCTCTGCGTCGCTCGCTCAGCATCGTGGTCGCCCCGGCCTCAGCGCGGTGCCTGGGATTACCTTCCTATTAGTCGCATTCGGCCTTGTTCAATTCATTGGGCAGGCTCCAGGTGCGACCTGGGTGCTGTTTACTGAACACCGCCTCGACTGGAGTCCCGTCGAAGTTGGAATCTCCCTGTCCGTCTTCGGGATCGTACAGGTTCTCGTGCAGGCCCTCCTTACTGGCCGCATCGTGGAGTGGATCGGTGAGGCAAAAACAGTCATCATCGGGTGTGTTACCGACGCCTTGGGTCTCGTAGGCCTGGCGATAGTCACTGACGGATTGTCCATGGCGCCTATCTTGGCGGCATTGGGGATCGGTGGCATCGGCCTCCCCGCTCTGCAAACCCTTCTCTCCCAGCGCGTCGATGAACAGCGGCAAGGGCGCCTCCAGGGTGTGCTCGCCAGCATCAACAGCGTCACATCGATCTTCGGACCGGTCGCTTTCACAACGATCTTCGCGTTCACCTACATCAACGCCGACGGCTTCCTCTGGCTCTGCGCCGCAGCACTCTACGTGCCCTGCGTGATTCTCATCGTGCGTGGTACAGCGGCGTCCCCGAAGTTCGGCTCATGGGCGAGCGGCGACTCGATGTGAGTTGTGAGCAGGAGCAACATGACGGCGACACGTCTTCGCCACGGCCGACGAGCGAGTCGGTGCCACCGGGCAACTCGGCATCATCTGCCAAGGATAGGTCAGCTGGGAGTCTAAAGACCCATTGAAGTGTGCGTGCCGATCGCGGAGAAGGCCAAGGGAGAGCCGGAGGCCCTCTCCGAGTAGCTTGCCGATGACATGAGCTGGACGCTCATCGAGAAATCCACACACAGCGGCCCCAGTGCAGCCCGAGAGGTGCGCCCGCCGTCCTCCCGAGCGGGTGGAAGTCATTTCGGTCATCGCCCACGGACGACGCGCTTCCTACGATGGATACCTCGAGTCTGTAGGAAGGCACGTCCGTTTCAGCCATGCGTTCCGCTTCGTCTAGCACCCGAAGACCGCGATGTTCGCAGAACTGCGAAGCTACTGTATCGAGACGTAGGTTGGCTAAGGCCTCTGTGGACAGCATGAGCGACTCTTGAGTCCGTAATCTAGGAACCGCAGAAACCACCCGATCGAAACGCAACTGCTTTTGAGCCGCGACCGTGCGCAGAAGGTGCTAGTAGCCATCCCTCGCGATCATCACGCGCATCGAAACCGTCACGACGCCACTGCCTTCGAGGTCAGGTGAGCGGGAACTGATTGCGAACGCGCTGTCCACTCTGGTTGAAAGATTGCGCCGCTGTAGACGACCGCCATCTGGATCCCGACGGTGACCGTGCTCTCGAGTGTTCCACTACCCAGCATTAGCGCGGTCAGGGTCGGCTTCAGGTGATGAGTCCGTGTCGGTAGGCGGTGATGGCGGCGTGGACACGGTTGTCGATGCCGAGGGTGTTGAAGAGCTGGGAGACGTACTGCTTGACGGTGCCTTCGGAGAGGTGCATGGCCCGGCCGATCTGGGCATTGGAGAGTCCGCGAGCGATGTGGGTGAGGAGCTCGATCTGGCGCTCGGTGAGCAGGGCAGTGAGTTCGTCTCGCGCGGTTCGGGTGCGGTGGCCCGCCTGTTGCTCGGTGGCGAGCCAGCGGGCGACTCGGGGGGAGAACGCGCCGCCGCCGTGCGCGAGGGCCCTGACGCCGGCAATAAGCTGCTGAGGCTCGTCGGATTTGAGGAGGAAACCGAGGGCGCCGGCGTTGATCGCATCGGCGATGAGATGGTCGTCGGAAAAGGTGGTGAGCATGGCGATCGGAAGCTCGGGCTGTCGGTGCCGGATCTCACGGAGAGCTCCGATGCCGTCGAGTCGTGGCATCTGGATATCCAGCAGTGCGACGTCGACGCGGTGTGTTGCCGCGGCGTCGACGGCCTCGTGGCCGTTGCTGGCGAGGGCGGTGATGTCAAGGTCAGTGGCGGAGGCGAGAATAGCGGCGACGCCGGTGCGGACGAGCTGGTCGTCATCCGCGATCAGGACACGGATCGGTGGGGTGTCGGTGCGATCCTCCGGGGTCATGGCGCAGGAACCGTTCCGATCCTGCTGACCTGGTCGGAGGCGAAGCAGACGACGTGGACGTCGACTCGTTCGAAGAAGCTGATTTCCGCCTCGTAATAGTGGCAGGTCTCGTCGGGGCGAGGCGGGAACTCATCGCGTGGAGGATCGAGCATCTCCAGGGCGGGGAGGGAACGCTCGACCGTCTCCTGGGTGTCTCCGACGGAGATGTCCGCAAACTGTGCCGTGGTCATCACCGATAGCGTGTTGGCGAGCACGAAGTAAGCGACCGCGATGAACACGAGTGCGCCGAGGATGGCTGAGGGAACGGCGATGGCAGCACGCGTGGCGCGGGATCGAAGGGTCGCGGCATCGTCCTCGGCGGCGACGATGTCGCCATCAGATGCTGCGCTGTCCGCAGATGGGCGTGCGTGCGCCGGAAGGGTGAGAGTCAGTGCGAACTGGGTCGGCATCTGATGGACGGTGAGGGCGCCGCCCAGCATCGCGGCGCGATGCCGCAGGCCATGCAGTCCGAATCCACCATCGAGCGGATGGGCTGAGGACGCCTCCTCGTCACGCGGATTGCAAACGATCGCAGTGACAGTATCGCCCTCGACCTCGACGCGCACGGTGACCGGTTGCCCAGGAGCGTGCTTGGACGCGTTGGTGAGTCCTTCCTGCACCACCCGCGCGACAGTGTTGAGCGCTTCATCGCTGAGTCGGTCAGTCAGATCTGCGGCGATGTGCGTTTCCACGTGCATCTCGGCCTGACGAGCACCGATCACTGCTTCGTCGATGCTCGGGGCGCTCCATCCGGCAGCCGGGTCTTCGGACTGGCGCAGCAGTCGAACGGCGAGGCCGAGCTGATCCGCCGCGTCCGCTGCGATCGTGCGGATACCGGAGACCTCTGCTCGGTCGGTATCCGGAAGCGTGGGCGTGAGGGAGAGCTGTCCGAGCCGGACGGCGATGAGCGTCAAGGAGTGGCCGAGGCCGTCGTGCATCTCCGCGGCAAGGTTCATCCGCTCTCGTTGCAGGATCTCACGGGTCTGGCTTGCTCGTCGTCTGGATTCGATCGCGGCAAGCTCCCAGCCCCGGCGGTGAAACTCTCGCCGCTGCGACACCGCGCGCCGCGTGGTCAGCGGTGCGGCGAGCACCAGGGCGGTCAGCAGACCATACACGAGGCCCTCGACGATCTCCTCAACTCGCAGTTCGGGGAGTCTGACGACGGTAGCGGCGAGTACGGAACCGGCAAGGACCACGCACACCCGCGCAGCCGGGGTTGCGAACATGAGCACGATCGCAGCAGTCGCAATAAGGCTCAGCACCAGCACGGGAGCATCGGGCAACCAACGCGTCGACATGCCGCCGCTGATCGCGACGACGCATCCAACGATGGTCTGCCGACGGCGGAGTGCCGCAGGATCATTGGAGCTACCACTCATACTCCCAATCTATGCGCGCGGCTCCAACCGGTGAACTCACGATCGTTAGGTCATGAATGGGCATTCGGCAATATCGGCACGTTGACCCATGAATCTACCGTCGTATGCATGGTCGATCTTCTCCGCATGTTCCTTGCACAGGCAGGCGAGCACGTCACGCTCGTGCTCGCCTGCATGCTCCTGTTCGCGGCCGTTGACGCAGCCCTCGGTATCGGTGCTGTCCTCCCAGGGGAAACGGGCATCGTCCTGGCCGCGGTTACGCTCTCTGACCGTGCCGAGCTGCTCGCCGCCGGCGTGTTCGTCGCTGCGCTGGGCGCATTTCTCGGAGACCATGTGGGGTTCGCGGTCGGACGCGGTCTTGGAGCCCGCCTCGGCGACACCAGACTGATCAAGCGCCTGGGTCGGGATCGCTGGGAGAAGGCACGATATTACGTTGCCGGCCGATTCTGGATCGTGATCCTCGCCCGTCTGCTTCCGGGTATCCGCACCCTCGTCGCTGCTGCAGCTGGCGCCTCAGCGGTGCCATACTCGCGGTTCGCAACCGCTTGTAGTGTTGCGGCGTTGCTTTGGGCGGGGCTTTGGGTCGTGGGTGGTGCGCTCATCGGCAACGCACTGCTCGATGTCGTTGAGCGCTACACTCTGCCCGCACTCATCGTCGTGGCCGCTGCACTCGTCCTTTGGCTCTTCGCACGCCACAAGCGGGGGGTGCGCGCATGAACCGCATGTCCTCGGCACACCCGCACCCCGACTGGGCGACTCTGCCCAATCTCATCACCTTGCTGCGGCTTGGGTTCGTGGTTCCGATTGTCATCCTCGTCCTCAACCATGCCCAGCCCGTCCTCACTGTCGTACTCCTGGCGGTCTTCGGCGCAAGCGACTGGATCGACGGCTATCTCGCTCGCGCCCTGAACCAGGTCAGTGCCACGGGAGCGGTACTCGATCCTGTCGCAGACCGCATCGGCGTTGCGATGATCGCACTCGCCCTCGCCGTAGCAGGGCATCTCTCCCTCGGAGTCGTTCTCACCATCGCAGCCGTCGACGCTGCACTCGCCGTCACCTACCTGGTGACTCGTCCTGCACGAGCGCCGAAGGTCTCCCGCGTCGGCAAGGTACGTACCGCGGTGCTCATGTCAGGCCTCGCGCTCATCGGACTCAGCCTGGTCCCCGCGCTCCTTCCAGTCGGAACCGCAGGCAGAATCCTTTGCGTCATAGGAGCGTTCCTCCACGCCGTCGCAGGGTTTGGCTATGTCCGTGCTCTCCTCCGTGACAGCCACACAGATCCGCCCGATATGTGAGCTCAGGTTGTTCAACTATCTTCTCCGGCGTCCACGCTGAGAGCCTGGGGGCTGGCCGTTGAGCCGGGTGAAGGCGCGGTTGAATGCGGCCTCGGACTGGTAGCCGAGTTCGGAGGCGAGGCGGGCTATGGTGATGTCTTCTTCGCGCAGCCGTGATGAGGCGATGCTCATGCGCCAGCGGGTGAGGTAGGCGATCGGTGCTTCACCGGTCAGTGCGGTGAAGCGGCTGCTGAATGACGATCTGGACATTGTGGCGACCTTGGCGAGACGACCGAGGTTCCAGTCGTCGCCGGGGTTTTGGTGGATCGCTTCGAGTGCGCGACCGATCCTGTCGTCTTCGAGTGCGCGCAACCAGCCTGTGGGGGCCGTCGCGTCGCTGATGAGCCAGGAGCGGATCGCCTGTACGACGAGAACATCGGCAAGTCTGGTCGCAATGGCCTCGCCGCCGATCTGCGGGTGGCCGAGCTCGCCGGCCATGAGGCGCAGCGTGTCTTTGATCGAGGACGCAGCCGAGAGCGTGTCGCCACCGATGAACATCACGGCGGGAAGCGTGCGCATCAACTCTCGTGCGGCGGGTTCGTCGAAAGACACGACACCACAGATCAGCTGCGCTGTTCGACCACCGCCTCCGTGCTGGAGGATCGAGTAGTTGGTGCTCAGGTACTCCTGGGGCAAAAGGTCGACTCTTGGGCCACGACGCGCATCGGCTTCGCTCAGCAGGTGGTGGCCGAGGCCGTGCGGCACGAGTGCGAGGTCTCCGGCGCGCAGCTCGATTGAGTTGGCCTCGGGCAGGCGCAGCCAGCAAGTCCCTGCCGTGACGACGTGGAAGCTCACTGAGTCGGCGATCGCGGGCATTTCCAATGCCCAAGGCTCCGAGAGTTCGGCGTGGCAGTAGAAGGTGCTGCGCATCCGCAGCGTGTGGAGCACGCGCGCCACCCGAGCCTGGTGTTCGAAGCGTGGGATGACCTCCATGTTGCAATCGTGTCACACCTCTGAGCAAATACGCTCACTGAATCGGACGAATGAGCAAGAAATCTGGATATATAAGCATGCTCCTGCCGCATGGAGCCGCATAGCGTCGAAGAACAATCAATCGATGCTCACAGGAGGAAACAACATGTACATCATCGCTGGGGTCACAGGAAGGGTCGGATCGGTCACTGCACGAAGGCTGCTGGATGCCGGTGCCGACGTGCGTGTTCTGGTGCGCCGCCAGATAGATGCGGAAGCGTGGACAGCGCAGGGTGCCGAGACCCGCGTCGTGGAGCTGAGCGACCAGACGGCGTTGAGCGACGCGCTTGAGGGAGCGACCGGGGTCTTCGCGCTGCTGCCGTTCGATCTGACCGCCGACGACCTCGATGCGCACGCCGATGCCCTGATCGCTTCGATCAGCGGCGCGGTCGTGAATCGACGGGTTCCGCACGTCGTCATGCTGTCCTCGGGCGGGGCGGATCTGGCCGAGGGTACCGGTCCGATCGTGGGGTTGCATCGGCTCGAGCGGGCGCTGCTCACCACTGGTGCCGTGGTGACGGCCCTGCGTTCGGGGCACTTCCAGGAGAAGGTCGTCGACGTGGTCGGCGTCGCTCGTGACAGTGGCGTCTACCCGGTGTTCGCAGCGTCAGCCGAGGCGCCGATTCCCATGATCGCCACTCGCGACATCGGTGTCGCCGCGGCCCAGATGCTGCTCTCCCCGCCAGCTCGCAGCGAGAGCGTCGATATCGTCGGCCCTGCCTACTCGGAACGCGATGTCGCCAGGGTGCTCGGTACCGCCCTCGGGCGCGAGCTGCACGTTGCGACGATGCCCGAGGACACCTGGATCGAGGTACTGGTCAATGCGGGATTCCGTCCGCATATTGCCGAGAGTCTCGCCGAACTGTACCGGGCTGACGAGCAAGGGTTGCTTGCCCCGCGCGGAGACCGCATTATCCGTGGGGAGTCGAGCCTCGAGGTCACGATCGATCGTCTGCTCACCTCCGGCTTGGGGTGACGATTGTGTTCGACTGTATTTTCACGTCCGTGCTTGTCGCCGGTGTCGTCACCAACGGACTGCTGGCCGGGGTGTTCTTCGCGTTCTCCTGTGCGATCAACCCCGGCTTCCGACACATCGACGATCGCAGCTACGTCGGAGCCTTTCGCGCCATCAACGGGGTAATCCTGAACGGCTGGTTCCTCAGCGTTTTCCTCGTCGCACCACTCACTGCCGTCGCAGGCGCGATCCTGGCCGTCGGCCGAGAGGACGTCTCGGCTTTCGGATGGCTCGTCGTGGGCGCTGCCTGCTCGGTGCTCTCCTTCGGCATCACTGCCGCCGGGAACGTGCCGCTGAACCGCGCGCTCGACCGGGCACCCGCAGACACGGCACAGCGGCTCCGCGACACGCGCAAGGGTTTCGAGGCTCCCTGGAACAGATGGAACCACACCCGAACCGTCTTGAGCACTGGCGCACTCGTAACGCTGGTGATCGCCGCATCCGGTCAGAGTTGAAGGGAGCCTTCGCAACGCAGGCATATCGGGTTCAGATGAGTTCCATCACCGGCCCCTCGTGGACGGCGCGGTAGATCGTGTTGCGGATCGAGTTGGCCTGATCTGCGGTGAGTGTGCGGTCGATCGGGCGAAGCACGATCCGCAGCAGCACATTGACCTGCCCCGGCCGCGTCCCCAACCGCGCTCGTGCGGTCTCGGGTAGGTTCTCATGCTCGGTACGGCTGAGCACTGCGACGGTCTCGATCAGGTCAGTGTCGTCACCGAGCGCCGTGCGTATGCGATCGCCAAGGGTCTCCTCGTCCTCTTCGTCCGTGACGACTACGGAGATATCACGTCGGGCCGGTGGCAGCGAGGATACATGTTGCCACGGTTCCAGGGTCAGCATCTGCTCGGCTATCCTCGGGTCGGCGGCTCGCAGATAGCGGATGTCCGGGATCGCCTTGCGCAGCATGAGCGCCCGTTCGAGCCCCATCCCGAGCGCCAGTCCCGACCACTGCTCGGGGTCGAGCCCTGAGCCGCGCAGCACCTCTGGGTGAATGCGTCCGCACTCGGCGAGTTCGAGCCATTCACCGTCATGTCGAACATCAATCTGACGCCCGCCCACGGTGTAGGGGTGGTCGGCTTCGGTGATCCTCCACTCGGCTCCTGGGAGAACGGCATCGACCAGTTCTTCGATCATGTCGAGCATGTCCTCGTCTCTGGTGTCTGGTGTGCTGCGGATGCGCCAGAGGTCGACCTGGTGAGGTTCTCCTACGTGGCTGCGGTCGACGGCGTCGCGTCGATACACGAGCCCCGGCGCGACGATCAGCTCATCGACATCTCCGCAGCCGGCGTAGGCTTCCAGCGCGGTGGGGAGCTCCGCACTCATGTGGCTGCGCAACATGGCCGTCGGGCTGATGTATCGGGTGTAGCGGCGGGCGCGGGTAACGTCGCCTCGGGCGTAACCGAGGCGGTCGTAGTTCGCGGTGATTGAGACGATGGGAGAGCTGCGCACGTACCGGATCGTGCTGCCCCAGGTGTATTCGAGGCTTGCGACGACGGCACTCAGAAGAGCTTGGATGGCATGCTCGCCCTGGGCGGGATCGGTGAGATCCCGGAGGTCGAGGGCGCGGCAGAGTTGTTCAGGGGTCAAGTAATCGGCATAAGCCATGAGAGTCTCCAACAGGATCGTGGGCTGATGAACGAGGAGAACACCCCCGGCCGCGCCTGCGGAGACCCAGTGAGCTATAGGCGCACGTCGAGAACCCCGCGGCCGTTACCCGGCCGGGGGCTGGAAAATCGCTGCTGCCAACTCATGGGAGGAATTCTAGCAGGAATCGGCACCGCCGTTCGGGATGTGTCCGCTCTTCATTCACGTCGATGTGCACCATGTGAAGCCGACCACTTGTGGTGACGTCGCATGGTTTCGATAATCATCACGAGTTCGTTCCGCGTTGCCGTTGGCTGGCGGATAGGTGCAGACGCACGGTCGTGCAAGCCGAGTTCACCGAATCAACGGTAGCGTCCAACCCGTTTGGATGCGGTGGCTCGAGAGATGCCCATCTCGGCGGCGACATGCGCGAGAGGTCAAGTCCGACAACGCGCGATGAGCCGGGGACAACCTTCGACCGTCAAGGGTGAGTCTGGGTGCGTCACTTGACCGCTTCGCTCTCGACAGGTGCAATCAGTCGAAGAAGCGGAACTGCGAGCAGCAATGCCGTTGCGGTCGCGAAGACGGCCACCCAAACCGGCCCGAGCGCGCCCGGCGTAACGCTGAGTGCGGCAGCGGCAAGTACGGGACCGACGGCTGCGCCCACGTTGAGCGCCGCTGTCGCGTATGACCCGGCCATGGTGGGCGCACCCGCCGCCGCATAGAGCACTCGCGTGATCAGCGTGCTCCCGACAGCGAAGCCCAACACTCCCTGAGCGAAAACGAGACCGAGCAGGGCAACGGGGTTCGTCGCGAATATCGCCAAAGCGAGCCACCCGAGCACAAGAACACTTCCACCGCCCACGATGACGATTCGAGGTCGGGCATCCGAGAGCCGTCCCGCAACGGTGACACCGATGAAGGAGCCGACGCCGAAGAGCACAAGCGCCACCGACACCCACCACTGGCTCAGACTGGCGGTCTCCGTAACGATCGGCGCGAGGAAGGTCAGTGTGGCAAAGGTCCCGGCATTCACCAGGGCAGCGAGCAGCATCGTCAAGACGAGGCGCGGGGAGGCAAGCTGCGCCAGCTCCACCCGCAGCGACGTCGAGGACGGATCCTCCCTTGATGAGCTGTCAGTTCGAGTGGTGAAGCCCGCGGCGATGCCGATCGCAGCGGGGACGCAGAGAAAAGCGATCGCCCAGAACGTCGACTGCCAACCGAGTGCCGTACCAAGCAGAGCGCCCGCGGGGACACCGGCGACGGTGGCGACGGTGGTACCCGCCAGCAGAACCGCCACGGCCCGACCTTTGGCGTCCGGTGCCACGAGTTGCGTCGCCGCTCCCAGCGCGACCGCCAAAAAGCCCGCATTGACGATCGCGGCGATCACGCGCGTGACGAACAGAACAGTGAAGTCCGGCGTGAGTGCGCCTACGACATGGGACAGCGCGAACACGATCACGCAACCCAGGAGTGTCCCGTTCACGGGGAGGCGACGAGTGAGCGCGGCCATCGCAGGTGCGCCGATCATCATCCCTGCGGCGAATGCCGAGGTCAGAAGGCCAGCAGTCCCCAAGGAAACGCCGAAGTGAGTGGAGATGTCGGGCACGAGGCCAGCGAGCATGAACTCGGAAGTACCCATGGCGAAGACCACCAGGGCAAGAAGATAGAGAGAGAAAGGCATCGAGATAGCTCCGAAGCGAGAGTACGAACAAGAGAACGTCTCGTCACCACGGTCAGCGCCCGAAGAAACACCCGAATGTCGTGCTGCGTGCAGTACTGGGCGGCAGAGCTAGGGGCTCAGCTGAGGTGAGGGGCTGACGGCGTGACCGAAAGCCCCTGAGTGTCCGATTCAGGGCTCGACATACGGCTCAGCTTACCCGTCTGCGCCGCAGTTCCCAAGAAGCATCAACAACATCCTGGCCAGCAACAACTGTTGCTGGCCATAACGTTGTGGTCACGTAGGAAGGTCGCGGCAGGAGGCTCCGCCTCTGCGCGCGTCATCTCGGATTGGCTACAGGTACCTGCAGACCTCGTCGGCGTTGCAGGTCTCGGGTTCGGGTTCTGCGGCTGCGTCGCGGAGGGCGGCAACGTTGTCGCGGAGGGAGACGAGATCCGAGATCTGGCGCTCAATGTCCTTCAGACGAACGTCTAGGAGGTCCCGGACGTGGCCGCAGGGAATCTCGCCTCCATCGCGGATGTCGAGGATCTGTTTGATCTGCGCGAGGGTAAGTCCGGCAGCCTGGCCGCGGTGGATGAAGTCGATCCGAGTCGCTGCTTCCGGATCGTAGTCGCGGTATCCCGACGCGGTGCGCTCGGCCGCGGGAAGCAGGCCCTGCTCCTCGTAGAACCGCAGGGTCTTGGCGGTGGTGCCGGCCGCCTCGGCGAGTTCGCCGATCCTCATCTGGGTCTCCGATGTGTCACAGGTCGCACTTGACCTTCCCCCGTACTGGAAGGTCCATTGTGGCTGCATCAAGAGCAATTCTCAAGACTCAGGGGAGGAATCGGGATGCAGTCCAGGTACGACCTTGCGATCATCGGATCGGGTGGCGCCGCGTTCGCCGCCGCCATCCGCGCGACCACGCTCGGCAAGTCGGTGGTGATGATCGAGCGCGGCACTTTCGGCGGCACGTGCGTGAACACCGGCTGCGTGCCGTCGAAGGCGCTCATCGCCGCCGCTGAAGCCCGCCAGACCGCTGCCGAGGCGGGCAACCGTTTCCCGGGGATCGCCACCACAGCGGACGACGTGGACATGCCCGCGCTGATCAGCAGCAAGCAGGACCTCGTCGAGGAACTTCGGGGTGAGAAGTACGTCGACGTCGCCGACGCCTACGGCTGGCAGATCCGCCACGGCGACGCTGCGTTCGCCGGCACGCCAGAAGCGCCCGTTCTTGAGGTCACCGCGACTGACGGTGCGGTCGAGACGATCGACGCTGATCACTACCTGGTCGCCACCGGCGCCAGCGCATGGGCCCCACCGATCGACGGTCTTGAGGAGGCCGGCTACCTGACCTCGACCACGGCGATGGAGTTGACCAAGGTTCCCGACTCGCTGCTGGTGCTCGGCGGCGGCTACGTCGCCTTGGAGCAGGCCCAACTGTTCGCCCGGCTCGGGTCGAAGGTCACCCTGCTGGTTCGTTCCCGGCTGGCGTCGAAGGAGGAGCCGGAGGTATCCAAGGCGCTGCAGGAGGTCTTCGCCGACGAGGGCATCCGCGTGGTCCGCCGTGCGGTCCCGACCCACGTTGCCCGTGACGACGTCAGGGGCCAGGTTGTTGTCACCGCTGACATCTCCGGCGGCGAGCAGGAATTCCACGCCGAACAGGTCCTCGTCGCCCTCGGCCGCCGACCGGTCACCGATGGGCTGAACCTCGATGCGGTGGAGGTGAAGACCGGCGACACGGGCGAGATCGTGGTCACCGACCAACTGCAGTCCTCCAACCCCCGGATCTGGGCAGCCGGCGACGTGACCGGGCACCCCGAGTTCGTCTACGTCGCCGCCCACCACGGCAACATGGTCGCTGAGAACACGTTCGCTGGCGCTGAGCGGTCGGTGGACCACAGCCGGCTGCCGCGGGTGACCTTCACCAGTCCGGCGATCGGCGCGGTCGGGATGACCGAGGCCCAGGTGCTCGCTGCCGGGATCCGCTGCGACTGCCGCGTCCTGCCGCTGGACTACGTGCCCCGGGCGCTGGTCAACCGCGACACCCGCGGCTTCATCAAGATCGTCGCCAACGCTGAGACCGGCGAGATCCTCGGCCTCACCGCCGTCGCCAAAGACGCCGGCGAGCTCGCCGCCGCCGGTGTCCACATCCTCGGCAAGACCGTCACCGAGGTCGCCGACGCATGGGCGCCCTACCTGACCATGACCGAAGGCATCCGGATCGCCGCCAAGGCCTTCACCACCGACATCTCCAAGCTGTCCTGCTGCGCGTGACCCGCAGCCGACAGCCTCCACCCGACTCATGAAGAAGGTACCGCCATGTCGGAGCTCACGACGCAACTGCCCGAACGACTCAACAACACCGAAGAGACCGGCCTTGACGCCGTCCTATTGATCCCGCTGCTGCGGCTGATCGTCGAGGGCGGCCCGGTCACCGTCGAGCAGTTCGCCGCGGCCGCCGGCCGTCCGGTCGACGCCGTACGCACGGGTCTGGCCGCGGTGCCGGACACCGAGTACGACGACCAGGGCCGCATCATCGGCCAGGGCCTCACCCTGCGCCCCACCCCTCACCGGTTCACCGTGGCCGGTGAGGAGCTCTACACCTGGTGCGCCTGGACACCCTGATCTTTCCGACCCTGCTCGAGCGCGCGGCGAGCGTGGAGTCGGTCTCCCCGACCAGCGGCGAGCCGATCCGGGTCACCATCGACCCCGTCGCCGGCGTCACCAGCGTCGAACCCGCCACCGCGGTGGTGTCGCTGGTCAACCCCGACCAGATCACCTCGATCCGGTCCTCCTTCTGCAACCAGGTCCACTACTTCACCTCCGATGAGGACGCCGCGGGCTGGCTGGCCGAGCACCCCCGCGCCGAGGTCGTGCCCGTGGCCGTTGCCTATCGGATCGGTACCGACCTCACGACCGGCTTCCTCAACCAGTTCCAGGCCAACGCGGCAGTGGCCGACGACGGCCACTGCCGCTGCTGACCAAGAACACCGAAGGGAACTCCACTCCGATGAAGTCCAACCACGACGACCAACCGGGAGGCAGCGGCCTGCTCCTCGGAGCCGGGGCCGCGCTGCTCATGGTCGCCTGCTGCGCCCTACTTCCCTTGCTCCTCGCCGGTGGTCTGCTGGCCAGTGTCGGCGGGTTCCTCGGCAACCCCTGGGTGATCGGCACCGGCATCGCCGTCCTGGTGCTCGCGGTCCTCGCGACCACGCGGCGCCGCAGCGGCGGCAACAACGCCAGGCATGGCTGTTGCCCGCCTGTGAACTCCACCCACCCCAGCGACACGAAGGACGACCAGAACCGATGACGCTTACCCGCACCCGCCGCGCGACCCTCTCGGTCGCCGGCCTCCTGCTTGCAGGCTCCCTGGCTCTGACCGCCTGCGGAAACACCGACGCCACACCAGCCGCAGATGCGGGCACGCCAGCGGCGGTTACTAGCATCGACGGCCAGATGGTCAGCCTGCCCGCCAGCGGGAAGCCGACCGCGGTGTTCTTCTTCTCCGTCGGCTGCGGCGAATGCGTTGAAGGCGTCCGCTCCCTCGGCGAGGCCGCCACCGCTGCCGAGAAGTCGGGTGCTGGGGCGAGCTTCCTCGCCGTCGACATGGACCCCGGCGAGTCCAAGGAGACCATCGAGGGATTCATGGAGTACGTCGACGCCGAACACGTCCCGGCCGCCATAGACGAGGGTGCCGCCTTGTCCCAGCGATTCGACGTTGCCGCCCTGTCCACCCTCATCGTCATCGACGGCGACGGCAAGGTGACCTTCCGTGCCACCGAGCCCGACGCGAAGACGATCACCGCCGAACTCGTCAAGGCCGGAGCCTGATCCATGGGCGGATTGCTCAGCCTCGCCTTCGCCGCCGGCATGGTGGCGCCGGTCAACCCATGCGGGTTCGCGCTGCTGCCGGCCTGGATCAGCCAGACCCTCGGCGACGCTGACGCCTCGCCCGTCCCGGTGCGGCTGCTGAGGGCCCTGCGGTCCGGAATCGCACTGGCGATCGGGTTCGCCGGCACCCTCGCAGCTGCGGGCCTGCTGGTGAGCGCCGGGGCTCGGGGCCTGATCCAGGCAGCGCCCAAACTCGGTCTCGCCGTAGGCGTCCTACTGGTGCTCCTCGGCCTGTGGATGCTGGCCGGCCGTTCGATCTCCGTGCGGTTGCCCCGGATCACCGGCCGAGCAACCGAAGGCCTCCGCCAACCGCCCGGATGCTGGTCTTCGGGATCGGCTACGCCCTCGCCTCCCTGTCGTGCACCTTCGGAGTGATCCTTGCTGTCATCGCCCAGGCACAGGCCACCGCCAGCTACGCGGGGCTGCTGCTGGTCTTCGGTGTCTACGCCGCCGGCTCAGCCAGCATCCTGCTGCTGCTCGCACTCGCGACCACCGCCGCGGGTACCGGCCTAACCCGCCACGTCGCACGCCTCGGGAGTTATGGCCCCCGGATCACCGGCGCCGTCTTGCTGCTCACCGGCGTCTACCTCGCGTGGTACTGGTGGCCCGCCGCCACCGCCGACAACAACCTCGTCGCGACCGGCCGTGCCGGCGGTGTCGCCAGGCTCTCAACGACCCTGTCCGGCTGGGTTCAGGCTCACACGGCGCCGATCGCGGCGCTCGCGGTCATCTCCCTCCTCGTAGTACTCGCCCTTGGCGCCGCCCATAGGCGGCGTCGAGCCAGTTCCGAATCGCCGGAGGCCTGCTGCGACACCACGAACGTCGGGCTCGGCGTGTCAGGCGGCGACCACGAGGGTCAGTAGCCGACGGCTGAATGGGGGGCTTGGTCCGGGACTCAGCGACTCGACTGGAACATTCTTCGAAGGACGTGCATGACTCACCGCAACTCGCCACTGTCAGTCGAGGGAC
Source organism: Brevibacterium sp. ACRRH (assembly GCF_022346365.1). Taxonomy (NCBI): domain Bacteria; kingdom Bacillati; phylum Actinomycetota; class Actinomycetes; order Micrococcales; family Brevibacteriaceae; genus Brevibacterium; species Brevibacterium sp. ACRRH. Next base: position 222,764 of record NZ_JAKRMN010000002.1, on the reverse strand, counting down.
GTCGGCGGCTGGTCGAGCGTTGCAAGACCCGGCCGATCGCTCACGTGGCAGCTGAGATGGGAATCTCCCGCGCTACCGCGTCAAAGTGGGTCCATCGCCATCGTGAGTTCGGTGAGGTCGGTCTGCTCGACCGCTCATCGACGCCTAAGCAATCCCCGACAGCCACCCCCAACGTCGTTGTTCGCGAAGTCGAACGCATGCGGCGCGAGCACAAGTGGTCAGCGGCTCGGATCACGTTCGAGCTCGAACAGGTCGGCATTCAGATCAGTCGGCGCACGGTGAGTCGCATCCTCACCGACCTGCAGCTCAACCGGCGCCGCTTCATCGACCCGACCGGGGAAAGTAACCGCGAAGCGAGGAAGATTGTCGCTCGGTGCCCCGGCCACATGGTTCACCTGGACGTCAAGAAGGTCGTCCGAATCCCCGATGGCGGCGGATGGCGGGCTCATGGCAAGGACAGCCCGGAAGCTCGCGCCGTCGCGCGGACGAAAACCCGCGGCACGCGAGCCGGCTACGTCTACCTCCACTCAGCGATTGACGGCTACTCACGCCTCGCGTACACCGAGGCTTTGCCGAACGAGCAGGCCGCGACGGCCGTTGCGTTCCTCGCGCGAGCGCGGGCATGGTTCGCGGCTCATGGCATCACGCACATCGAACGGATCGTGACCGACAACGGATCCTGTTACCGCGCCTCAGCGTTCGCCGATGCACTGGCCGGGTCGCGGCACCAACGGATCACGCCCTACACGCCCCGCCACAACGGAAAGATCGAGCGGTACAACCGGATCCTTGCCGAAGAGTTCCTCTATGCACGGACATGGACCTCAGAAGACGAACGCGCCAACGCCCTCGAGCGCTGGAACCTGCACTACAACTACCACCGCCCGCACGGTGCCGCGGACGGTCAGCCGCCGGCCACGCTCGTGCCAATTCGCGTCAACAACGTCCTGGCCTCATACAGCTAGGCGTCCCACGAACGGAACACACACTGCGTGGATCGCGTGGGCGCCCAGGAGCAAGCCCAGAATCTCGTGCGACTTGATGCCCACCTGAGTGCTCAGGTATGTAATCGAGAAGGTCACCACCAGGTAGTAGTGAATGTTCTCCACCAAACGCAGGCCCATAGCGCAGAACACTCCGCGAGGGTAGCGCTTAAACACTTCGAAGAAACCGTAGGACTTGTCTTCGTGGTGGATTTCTTTTTGGGCTTCTTGGAAGATCGGGGCGTCCGACACTCGGGTGCGAATGTACCAACCGATCAGCACAATAACGGCGGAGAGCCAGAAACCAATGCGCCAACCCCATGAGATGAACTGTTCTTCAGGCAGAACTGCCGTGAGTACAAACAGAACAGCCGTTGCCAGCAGGTTACCCAGGGGCACTCCCGACTGTGGCCATGAGGACCAGAACCCGCGACTCTCTTTAGGCGAGTGCTCGGCGACAAGGAGAACGGCTCCGCCCCATTCGCCACCCACGGCAAAACCCTGAACAAAGCGCAAGAGAACCAAAAGGATCGGAGCGATCGCACCGAGCGCTGCGTAAGTTGGCAAGCAACCCATCAGGAATGTCGAAACACCCACCAAGATGATCGACAGTTGAAGCAGTTTTTTACGTCCGTGCTTATCGCCAAAGTGACCAAACACTATTCCGCCGATAGGGCGGGCGATGAAGCCGACTGCGTAGGTTGCAAACGCGAGAAGAATAGGTGTGAGCGGGTCGTCGGCTGGTGGGAACAGAATCTTGTTAAACACCAAGGTTGCGGCCGAGGCGTACAAAAAGAATTCGTACCATTCGACGACGGTACCTGCCATGGATGCCGCAACAACGCGCGAAAGCGTGCTCGTATCGGCCGTCTTTTGAGTATGCGTGCTCATTGAAACTCCATCACGTCATTGTGCACACGCACATGTATATAGATGTTGTACATAAAGCTAACCCCACAAGCCATGTGATGTCAGCAACTTCACGCACTACTAATTCGCAGAGCCAGTGTGCTTATGTGCGCAGAGGGTTACCTCTTCTGCGCCTTATTCAAACGTTCGAGCATTTCGTTGTAGGCGCGAAGTTCCGAGTCGCCTGTGCGGTCTTCCGACCTGTCTCGGCGCTTCGCTTCACGTTCGGACTGCTGGTTCCAGTGGATCGCAGCAATAATTGCCATGAGCAACGTTGGGATCTCACCGATTCCCCAAGCGATACCGCCACCAAGCTGCTGATCGTCTATCGCTGCAATCCATTCTTGTCCAATGTTTCCAAACCAATCGCCTTCGATGAGTGTTGTAGCACCCATAATCGAGATACCGAAGAACGCGTGGAACGCCATAGTGATGAGCAAAATGAGGAACGAAATCGCTGGTGGATAACGCTTAGTTCCTGGGTCAATACCCACAAGGGCAGCAGAGAACAAGTACCCGGCTGCTAAGAAGTGAATGATCATAATCTCGTGGCCCACGTGTGTTTTAAGTGCTGGCCACATGAGACCACCCCAGTAAAACACCACCAGGGAACCCGCAAAGTTGATTGACGCGACAATCGGGTGGGCCCAAAACCTCAAATAGCGGGAGTGGATGAGAAGCAAGATCCACTCGCGGAAACCTCGGGACCCATCTTGCCGAGTAGGGGCCGCCCGCATGAGGAGCGTGATTGGCGCGCCCAGAACCATGGGCAGGGGAACCACCATGACCAAAAGCATGTGCTGGATCATGTGTCCAGAGAACAGCACGCGACCGTACACTACGGGACCACCGCACGTCACGTACACCAACAGCGCCATACCGGTAATCCACCAGATCACTCGCATAACGGGCCATTCGCCGCCCTTCTTACGAATCGCCAGATAGCCGCGAATGTACAGGTACGAGGCGCCTACCGCGACGACCAGCCACAGCGGGTCCCACAGCCACTGGGTGAAGTAGTTGGAGAACGTGGGTTCCGGGGGAAGAGACTCATAGGACAGAATTTCCGCCGGCGTGGGAGCTGGAGGTGCTTCCTGGGGAATGGGTGGTTGCGATCGAGCCAGTGCGATCCCAGCCCCCAACGTTGCTGCCAGGAGCGCCGTTTCAACCAGGAGAAGTCGCCAGAACTCGACCCGTGCCGACACCTGGTCAGCGGTGGGTTGAGCACCACGCTTCGCACGAAGCTGAGCTCGCGTGTTGAGCGACTCACCCAAACGCCCGATCACAAACTTCCTGTGCCACAGACCAATCACAGCGACTGCGATGGTGGCGACGGTTTTGGCGATGATGAGCATGCCATAAGGTGTTTGCCAGTCGCTCAAGGATTTCACGCGCAGAATTGCGTTCATGAAACCCGAAAAGCCCACCACCAGAACCGCGGCCAGGGCCAGCTGCGAGTAACGTTCCACGATGTTGCGCAGATCGGCCCGGTGAATCAGGCGAGGCGCCAAGAGCGCCAACACCAGGATTCCACCCACCCACATGATGACGGCCAAAAGGTGCAGGCCCAGACTGTTGACAGCCTGCGTGTGCCCGGACGCTCCAACCGTGTGACCCATGAGTGCCAATGGGATGAGGGGGAAAAGCGAAAAAGCGGTGGCCCATGCAATACCGGCAAAACTCCGCACCGCGAAAATCACCGTGGAAGTGACAGCTGAGGCGAGGACAATCGTGAGCCACAGCCGCCCCGAATCCACCTGGCTCACGTACTGGCCCAACTGTGCAGAAAAGTTGCCAGCATACGCTTGTCCGCCGGCGGTTGAGACATAGGCCAGCACCAACACCGCAACACCGGCCACAGTCCACACAACGGATGCCACCTGCGCGATCTGCACAGACCCCAGCCATGCCAGGTCGAGGTCTTCTTCACGTGTCGCACTTTTCTTGCGATCTCGTGGCACAGAATCTGTGCGAGGAAACACCATGGAGGCCATGATGAGGCTTGCCACAGTGAGGGTCATCGCTGAGTTAAAGACGAATTTAGCAACCGGCAAACCAAGCCTGGCTAGTGGTCCGGCATCACCGATGAGGGTGGGTGCCCACGCCCCGGTGAGGACCATCGCAGCAGCCCCACCCAGCAAACCAAATACCACGTAAATGGGCATGACCCATGTGCGTGCGCCCTTTCCCGAGGCGGTCGCGGTGGTTTTCGTGTCAGTCCGGGTGGTCAGTGTTGTCATTCAGTGAGTGTTGTCGTTGAGTCAGAGGTGGTCGTTAGTTGAGCGTGTAGTTGAGGCGACGGTCGTCCAGCGCGGGGAATCGTTCGCGGCGGGCCTCGGTCGCGTCGAGGTCAATGGTCGCAGTGATGATGGTCTGCGCTTCGCCTGCTTCTGCCAACGGTAGGCCAGCAGCGTCGAGAATCACCGAATGCCCACCCATCTGCGTGCCACCGTGGTATCCGGCGGTGTTGACCGCGACGATGGGGAACAGGTTTTCAATGGATCGGGCGAGCAAGAGTGCAGACCATTCGCGCACGCGGGGTGCCGGCCATGCAGCCGGGATGATGAGGCCTTCTGCGCCCTGTGCGACCATTTGGCGGAACAGTTCTGGGAACCGCAGGTCGTAGCACGTGGCAAGTGCGAACTTGGTTTCCCGGCCGTCGATGTTGAGCGTGGGAATCACGATTTCGGTTCCGGGTTGTAAGAGTTTAGGCTCCCCGGACCCGAACCCGAACCGGTGGATCTTGCGGTAGGTCGCCTGGATCTGCCCGTCAGGGTTGATAAGGACAGAGGTGTTCCACAGTCCGCGTTCGTCGTCAGCAAGCACTGGGAGGGCTTTGACGTCATAGTTGGCGTCTTTGAGCCGGTCCAGCGCGTGGGGGCTTGCTTCGATGATGGATCCGGCGTGTACATATGCGCCCACTGAGCGCGCAGCGTGGGCGATCCGTTCGATCACAGGGCCGTCTACTGCTTGAGCTGCCTTACCCCACTTGGTGTAGTCGAAACCTGTGGGCGCCCACAGTTCTGGAAGAACGATCAGATCAGCTTCACGTTGAGATTCCACCATGTGGGTAGCACGCTCAACGCGATCCTCGAGGCTTTCACTGTCCGAATAACCGAGCTGAATAGCAGATACTCGCATGCATACCAGGATACCGCGCCCAGTTTTGGCACCCAGCAACCACCTCGGCGGGAAACAAAAGTTGCTCCCCACCAAGAGGCGGGGAGCAACTCAACACAAAACCGTGGAGGTTTACATATCAGGGCTTGCCAGCAGCAGCCTTGAGCTTGGAGCCAGCCGACAGCTTAACGGAGTAGCCAGCTGCGATCTGGATTTCTTCACCGGTCTGTGGGTTACGACCCTTGCGAGCTGCACGTTCGGTGCGCTCAACGGAGAGCCAGCCAGGAACGGTGAGCTTTTCACCCTTGGAAACAACGTCTGCGAACGAGTCGAAAACGCCGTCGAGGACGTCAGAAACCTGCTTCTGGGTGAGGCCAGTCTTTTCTGCTACTTCAGCTACGAGTTCGCTGCGGTTCTTAGCCATGTAAGTGTTCTCCTCTTATAGGACGGTTAATCGGCTTCTCCGATAGTAACGGAGTTCAGACTACCAGCTCGACTTAGTAACACCAGGGAGTTCGCCTCGGTGTGCCATCTCGCGGAAGCGAACACGGCTGAGACCGAACTTACGCAGGTAACCGCGTGGACGACCGTCTACCTGGTCGCGGTTGCGCAAACGCACTGGTGAGGCATCGCGAGGAAGCTTCTGGAGACCCAGGCGTGCTTCTTCGCGCTGTTCGTCTGTGGAGTCGGGGCTGACGAGCTGACGCTTCAGTTCAGCGCGACGCTCCGCGTAGCGCTCGACGATTTCGAGGCGCTGCTTATTACGAGCGATCTTTGACTTCTTAGCCATGAATTAGCGCTCCTCTCGGAAATCGACGTGCTTGCGGACCACTGGGTCGTACTTCTTGATGACGAGACGGTCGGGCGTGTTGCGACGGTTCTTGCGCGTCACGTAGGTGTAACCCGTGCCAGCGGTTGACTTGAGCTTAATAATTGGGCGTACGTCCTGTGCTTTTGCCATTAGAGCTTCACTCCCTTGGCCAAGAGTTCAGTGACAACCGCGTCAATTCCGCGGCGGTCGATGATTTTGATTCCGCGTGCGGACACGGTCAAGGTGACGTTGCGACGCAGGGACGGTACGTAGTACTTCTTCTTCTGAATGTTCGGATCAAACCGGCGCTTGGTGCGGCGGTTCGAGTGGGACACATTGTGTCCAAAACCGGGGGTGGTCCCGGTTACCTGGCAGACAGCTGCCATGTCTCTCCTCCAGTTCACTAATTAGACATCAGGTTCACCGGGCCGAATCCTTCACGCGAAAGCATGACTATGGTTTCTTGCGGTGATGTGTATGCCCGGTGAGGGCCGTGTTTAAGCAAGTTGGATGGCTCGCTTAAAACAGATGTCACACCAGCGGGGAAAAGCTGATGGCCTGTGAGAGAGGGCCGAGCTCGTTGTTCGCCGTGTGAGCACAGTTGACCATTGGTCAACACAACAGTCATTCATAATAAGTGGAAAGCCACATACCCCGCAAGTTGGCACATGACAACTCAACACGCCACGGGTGGGCTTCGTTGGAACGGGGTTCGCCTGCGACACACGCGTATTACTGGCCGGTAGTTGCTCATTGCACCAGGGCGTGCAAAAGTTGAAAGCATGCACAACGGTGACGGCTCACGGCCTCGGATCCGTCCAGCAGTCAGCAATCGGTTCGACAACTCGTCCTACTACGAGTACCTCGAAAAGCAAACCGCGAACTCGGATCAACAGGCCCAACCTGCTCAGCACAGGCGGGTCGCACAACCGTCCCAGAACTCACAGCAACAACCCGCCCCACACCCGCAGAAGCAGCAGCAGGGGCCATCACACGGCCAGCCGGAGCCGGGCAATCAGCAACAACCGCCTCGGCGATCTAAGACCTTTAAGTGGCTCACTGGCATCGCAATACTTGCGATCGTCGCGCTTGTTGTCACGGTGGGTTTCGTGCTCCTGGGCCCAAACAAAGGTGTGGAGCCCACAGCACCTCGGTCGGCCCCCACAACAGAGCCAAACGACTCAGCAAGCTCTTCCCAAGAAAGCGAGTCCCCCAACGAACGAGCCAAGAGCGAGCTCGAAACAATTGTCGCTGATAGCGAAGCTGAGCTGAGCAAGCTTGAAGAGAAGTGGGTCATACAGTTGTCCGCCAAACGCCCCGGTGAGGGCACCGGTGACGACGAGTGGAACTACGCAAAAATTCTGCAAGAGTACCGCGACAACGAAAAGCAGTACGGCAAAGTCGCCATGCTGAAAAGTGAAAAATGGTCGTCGTTCCGAGTCAAGGATTTCTGGGTGACGGTCATTCCCACCGGGTACGACTCCCCCGAACCGGCGTTGGAACAGTGCGAAGAGTTCAAGCTCGACCGCGATAACTGCTTTGCTAAGCGTCTCAGCCACACGAAGGGCCCAGACGGCTCCACCAAACTGCGCGAATAGACGCCTGCCGGCCACACAGACACACATAGACGCTGCCGGCTAAAAACGAACAAACACATGTGGGCCACGGGAATCAATCCCGCGGCTCACACACGTAGTTAGCAGAGTCGCCCTAGCAAGAGCAACTTTGGCGCACTCTTACACCATCAGAAGCGTGGGGTCTTCCATGACGCGAGCTACGTCGGCCAAGAACTTCGAAATCACTTCGCCGTCGACAACTCGGTGGTCGGCGGAGACTGCCAGCGTGGTGATTTCGCGTGGCACGATGTCGTCGCCCACGACCCATGGGCGCTTGCGGACCTGGCCAAAGGCCAGGATCGCTGCTTCGCCCGGGTTGATAATAGGAGTTCCGGTATCGATTCCGAACACCCCAATGTTGGTGATCGAGATGGTTCCACCCGCCTGAGCCGCCGGCGTGGTCTTCCCAGCCCGCGCGGTGCGGGTGAGCTCGCCCAGTTCGGTAGCCAGCTGGCTCAGTCCCATGGCGTGCGCGTTCTTGATGTTTGGCACGATGAGTCCGCGTGGCGTGGCTGCCGCAATGCCCAGGTTCACGTACTTCTTCACGACGATCGAGTCACCGTCAAGAGCCGAGTTGATCCGCGGGTTGCGCGCAACAGCCCAGCACACAGCCTTGGACAGGATGAGCAGTGGCGAAACCTTGACGCCTTCACCCAGAGTTTCGTTGGCCTTGAACTTCCGCACCAGGTTCATGGTTTCGGTGACGTCCACGTCCACAAATTCGGTGACGTGCGGAGCGGTGAACGCGGAGTCGACCATGGCCTGGGCCATGAACTTGACGACTCCCTTGAACGGGATGCGTTCTTCCGTGCCGTCCAAAGCACCGCTTCCAACCGGGGTAGCCGCCTGGGCTGGGCTTTCCGTGGCTCCCTGCGCCGAGGTGGTTCCATGGTTAAGCACGTCATCGCGAGTGATCTGGCCGTTGGGTCCAGTTGGCGTGACGTCGCCCAGGTCGATTCCCCGGTCCTTTGCCAGTTTGCGCACCGGCGGTTTGGCCAGCGGCTTGTCCGGTGTTGAGGTGCGGGTCTCCGCGGACGCGCTTGGGGTGGCTGCGGGTGCCTCCGGTGCTGGCGCCGGGGTTGCTTGTGCCGCCGAGGTGTCCGCAGCTGGCGCTGCACCTCCCTTGCGTGGGCGACGCTTCGTAGAGCTGGCTTTGGTTCCGTACCCCACGAGGTTGGGGCCACTTTCCTCATCGCCCGCGGACTGGGTTTGGTCGACGTCCTTGGCGGTGTCGGGGGTTGCTGCTCCCTGGGCTCCACCGAAGCGGATGATGGGCGTGCCCACTTCCACGGTTTCGCCTTCTTCCACCAGGATCGCTTCAATGGTGCCGGCCTGTGGGCTGGGGAGTTCGACAAGCGATTTAGCGGTTTCGATTTCGACCAGGATTTGGTTGACGGTCACGGTGTCGCCGGGGGCTACTTTCCACGAAACGATGTCAGCTTCAGTGAGCCCTTCTCCGACGTCGGGAAGGTTAAATTCGTTAGACATGTAGTCCTCTCAGTATGCGAGGGCGCGGTCCACGCCATCCAGGATGCGGTCGAGGTCAGGGAGGTAGTGTTCTTCGAGTTTGGAGCCCGGGTATGGAGTGTGGAATCCACCCACGCGGATGACGGGTGCTTCCAGGTTGTAGAAGCATCGTTCGGTGATGCGGGCGGCAATTTCTGACCCCAGCCCCAGGAACACAGGTGCTTCATGGGCGACAACCAGGCGTCCGGTGCGCTTGACGGAGTCTTCGATCACTGAGAAGTCGATGGGGTTGAGACCACGAAGGTCAATGACTTCGAGTGTTTTACCTTCTTCTTCCGCTGCTGTGGCCACGTCCATTGCGGTGGGCACAAGTGGACCGTAGGTGACCAGAGTGAGGTCGTTTCCTGGGCGCACAATCTGCGCGCTGTATGGGTCCAGACCACGGTTTGCTTCGTCCACATCGCCACGCAACCAGTAACGGCGCTTGGGTTCGAAGTACATGACCGGATCGGGGCTGTGGATCGCTTCTTGGATCATCCAGAAAGCGTCGTGCGCGTTGGACGGGCTCATGATTTTGAGTCCTGCGTGGTGTGCAAAAACAGCTTCTGGGCTTTCCGAGTGGTGTTCGGGGGATCCGATTCCACCGCCGTAGGGCACGCGAATTACGACAGGCAGGTTTTCTGCGCCACGGGTGCGGGCGTGCATCTTTGCCAACTGGGTGACGATCTGGTCGTACGCAGGGAAGATGAACGCGTCGAACTGGATTTCTACTACCGGGCGGAAGCCACGCTTGGCCATCCCGATTGCCGAACCCACGATCCCGGATTCAGCCAGTGGAGCGTCAATGACGCGGTGCTCACCAAAGTCTTTTTGCAGACCTTCAGTCACACGGAAAACTCCCCCGAGCTTTCCAATGTCTTCACCGATCAGCACAACCTTGGGGTCGTCTTCCATGGCCTTGCGCAGACCGGCGGTAATGCCTTTTGAAAGGGGCATTGTTGTCATCGTTAGTTGTCCCCTTCTACGTCTTCAAACGAGGCCAGGTATTCCTTGTATTCGCGCTGCTCTTCTTCGATCATCGGGTGTGGTTCCACAAAAACCGAGTCGAAGATTTCGTCAACCGGTGGCGGTTCCATGTTGACGCACGCGCTTCGGATGCGTTCTGCCAAGGCATCAGCTTCGTCATCGATTGCAGTGAAGAATGCTGCGTCTACGTCGTTGGTGTTTTCCAGGTACTTACGCACACGCAGGATTGGGTCCTTGGGCTTCCATGCGTCGACCTCGGCGGAGTCGCGGTACTTGGTTGGGTCGTCGGCTGTGGTGTGTGCGCCCATGCGGTACGTGTATGCCTCGATGAGCATGGGGCCCTGTCCTGAACGGATGCGGTCGGCGTATGCGCGGCACACGGAGTACACAGCCAGGATGTCGTTTCCGTCCACGCGCACACCTGGCACACCAAATCCCTGACCACGGGTGTAAAGAGGGACCGAGGTCTGCACCGTGTTGGGTTCGGAGATGGCCCACTGGTTGTTCTGGACATAGAAGAGGACTGGCGACCGGAAAGCACCCGCGAAGGTCAGCGCTTCAGAGACGTCACCCTGACTGGTGGCACCGTCACCACAGCAGGCCACGGCGATGGTGTCGCGGTCCATGTCACCGGTTCCAACTGCGCCGTCCATTTGCACACCCATGGCGTAACCGGTCGCGTGCATGACCTGTGAACCGATCACGATCGTGTACACGTTGAAGTTATTGTCCTTGGGGTCCCAGCCGGAGTGGTTCTGTCCGCGGAAGATTCCCAACAGCGTTTCTGGTTCGACACCTCGGCACCATGCGACACCGTGTTCGCGGTAGGTGGGGAAGACGTAGTCTTGTGGGCGCAGTGCGCGTCCCAGTCCGATCTGCGCGGCTTCCTGACCCAATAGTGGCGCCCACAAGCCCAGCTGGCCTTGGCGTTGGAGGGCGTTGCCTTCGGCGTCAACGCGACGGATCAATACCATGTCACGGTAGAAACCTTTGAGGTCGTCAACGGTGAGTTCGTGAGCGTATGCGTCGAAATCGCTGTTGGGTACGCGAGTTCCGTCGGGCGTCAACATCTGGACTACATCGTCCACACCCATTGTTGGATTAGACGTCGATGTCATGCCTTCTCCTTAGCGTCAGGGCTGGGTCTTGGGTTAAGTCAGCCAAACGTGGTGGACTATGCAGCTTGTGGCGCGCAAGTCCAAAGTGAGCTATTTCATAAGGTGATACATAATCTAACGGAAAGTTGTGTTTCACACCACTCTACGGACGGGTTCCTTCATATTGGTGTGACTCTGTTACAGTCCCCGCAAAAAATTCACCTCGCTTGCGTTTGAACGCCTGCACATCTGGGTCGTTTTCGATCCCCGCAATGGCCTCCGCATAAACGTCACCGCTGTGTGCGTCTTGGGCTTGCTGGCCGGTCCCGAGGTGGGGCGAAGTGGTCACGGTTGTCCAGTTGTGCTGGTCGGGGTTCTTCCGCCCATCGAGTTGGGGAACCAGGTCGTGGTCGTGTTCGATCGACAGCACTTCCACACTGTCGGGAACCCTGTAATCCGAAACTGGGGACCCCACGGTCACAACTGTGGTGACGTTGTATTTTGAAGCGAACTCAGCGTCATCCGCCAGTGACATGGCGACGATCCCACCCTGGGAGTACCCCACCAGCATGATCTCGGTTGAACCGTCTACACCAGCGTCTTCAAGTGCTTGGCGAACGACCTTCCGCATGGCGGAATCCTTGCCCGCGATGGTTTCGAGGTTTGTTTGCATATCGGTTCCGTTTCCGCTTCCAACCGACCAGTCCGTTGTCGCCGGAACGTACACCACCACACGTTCAACACCATCAGCACCACGGACCTTGTCGACTCGGACTCGGCCATTGTCACGGCCAGAATGCACTGAGCGTTGACGCGCATAGAGTTCACTCAAGTCTGTGGGGTGATCCTGCCTCGCGAGCGACTGCTCGACCTTGGTTACCGTGACGCTGGAGTCAAACACGCCCACCGTGTATCCCGTGTTCACCATCATTGTGGTGACTTGTTCGGACGAATGCGGTGTGCGGAACACGTTTTGGACGCCGGGCGGAAGTCCCAGAAACCCTCCCACGAATCCGGGAATCACATATTCAATGACAGGACGGCTCACTTCAGGGTGCGTAAACGCCTGTTGTGTGAGATTCTGCATACCGCGTTTTGCCAGAGCAAAGGCGGACTGACCAATCGCCCGCGTCAACACGAAGTCAGGGCCCTCGGCGCGCACGACTCTGCGAGCTACATTCATTTGAAGGTCAAGTGCGAGAACAGGAACATACGCTACTGCCGCGAATGGGGTGAGCATAAAAAGAGCTGTTCTCGCCACATGTCCCGCGATATTCCCCACGGCAGTCAAGGCGTCATCAATGATGCGTTCGCTGGCACTCTGGGCTTGGCGGTACGCCATGACACTGGCTCGCAGCGCAACTGCGGTCGCTTCTAGCCGTGTAGCGCTCGCCCCCACGAACACCGTAAATTCGCTCATGCTCTTACGCACTTCAAACCACGTAGGAGCAGACGCAATGACACTAACCCCCAGTTCAAGGTCCCCCTGAGACACCAGCGAGCGCGTCCCTACAAGCGCGAACTCACGCGCCAAACGCTCCAGTTCGTCCGCTTTTCTCTCCATGTCATCGAGGTGAGCGCTGACACCTCGTGCTCCGCCGCTCATCACGCACTCGCATGGTTCACGGTGTCGACGTACATTCCCACGTTGCGCATGTGAGCACGCACCGCAGCTTCAACTAAAAATTCCAGAGCTTGTGCCTCACCATTCGCTACTAAAGGGGTATCGGACCACGGGATCTTCTGTCCGGCTCGTTCCAGAACCGCCGGCCCAGGACGGATCAGACCCGTGACGTTCATATGTCCCTTAGACGGGACGATTGCAGAACACAGGTCGGGAAAGTGCTCAGCCTGAATCGCATCGCCCAACACCAAACGACGTTTCTCCACACATTCGGGACAGTCACCACCGGCGTATTGCATGAGCGCCACACATGACGAACCGGATATATACCCGCAACACCTGAAGTCGTACTCACCTGTGAACCGCACGTGAGCGACGATCTCCGCTGCGTTCATGACAGCCAAAAAACCGTAGACCACGTCATGGTGGTACTCGCGCGGGCCGTCACTTTCAGGGTTCTGGGGTCGCATCGACTCCGGCCAGCACTGCGTCAATTCATCTGGAAAGTCTTCCAAAACATCTGTATTGATCCCCACGATCATCTGCCCAGCACCACCTTCGACACCGTTTCAACGGCTTGTCCGTGAACCGCAAGCGCATGACTCACGTTTTCCGCAAGGTTCGCCGCCCTGTGAAAATCCGTGGCCCGCGCCTCCACGTCACGTTTAAACGCGTCAGCTGAGATCGAGTGCCACGCGACCCCTTGAAGGCTGCTGGTCTGATGCGCGTGTGTACGCAAAGTATCTGCGATGTACATCCATTCCTTGATCGCAGTTTCAAATGAAGTATCCATACAAAACAGAATCCGCCTGCACGCCCAAGAGCACCACCGCACAATCACCGCTTGTGGAAAACCCCCCACCCATCCACAGCCCGTGTGCCACCCACACGCTCGCCCAGGAACGACCTCGGCGGAACAAAACCCCACATCACCGCACCAATCCCGACGCTCTCCTGCCCACTCCACAGGAACGCGCCACCGCAACACCGCACAATCCACACGCGACTGGCTACTCAAGAGCCATGAAACAATGGCGGTATGACTCGTGTGACACTTGCAGATCTCGAACCCGCAATCGCTCTGGGCCCACTCGATGGCCGTTACCGTGGCGACGCCGCCCCACTCGTTGACTACCTGTCAGAAGCAGCACTGAACCGCAACCGAATTCACGTCGAAGTTGAGTGGTTCATTCACTTGCTCGAATCCAACGTGTTCGAAGGTGTCCGCACACTCCACGACGACGAAAAACGCCAGTTGCGCGGACTCGTCGAAACGTTCGACCACACAACAATTTCGCAGTTGGCGACCTTTGAAGCGGTCACGGTACACGACGTCAAAGCCGTCGAATACCTCATCAAGGAATCGCTGTCGCAGATCGGCGCCGACGACCTGAGTGAACTCGTCCACTTCTGCTGCACATCAGAAGACATCAACAACTTGTCCTACGCCGTGGGCCTCAAAGGCGCTATCGAAGACGTGTGGCTCCCACGCGCTCGCACCCTGATCGACACGCTGGCCCAAATGGCTGAAGACCTGGCTGACACTCCCATGCTCAGCCACACTCACGGTCAGCCGGCAACCCCGTCCACGATGGGTAAAGAGTTCGCCGTGTTTGTTCACCGCCTGGCCCGCCAGTACCGTCGCATCGAAAACACTGAGTACTTGGGCAAGATCAACGGGGCTACAGGCACCTACGCGGCGCACACGGTGGCCGCTCCCGGCGTTGACTGGCCACACATTGCGCAGACGTTTGTCGAGAAACTGGGCCTGACCTTCAACCCGTTGACCACCCAGATCGAATCCCACGACTTCCAAGCGGAGCTCTACGCTGACCTGGCACGTTTCAACCGGATCGCGCATAACCTGGCCACGGACATGTGGACGTACATTTCGATGAACTACTTCATCCAGATTCCCGTCGAAGGGGCCACTGGTTCGTCCACGATGCCACACAAGGTCAACCCCATTCGTTTTGAAAACGCGGAAGCGAACCTGGAGCTCAGCTGCGCGCTTCTTGACTCGCTGGGATCCACGCTTGTCACCAGCCGGTTGCAGCGCGACCTCACCGACTCCACCACTCAGCGCAACATCGGTGTAGCGTTTGGGCACTCGGTGCTGGCCTTGAACAACCTGGTCAAGGGCTTGGGTCGCCTCGCAATCAACACTGACGCGCTCGACGCCGACCTCGACTCCAACTGGGAAGTCTTGGCTGAGCCCATCCAGTCAGTCATGCGCGCAGCATACCTCCAGGGTGTCCCCGGCATGGACAACCCGTACGAAAAGCTCAAGGAGCTCACCCGCGGTCACCGCATTACACCGGAACAAATGCGTGAGTTCGTCACAGACCTGGGCCTTCCGGCGCACCTTGAAGAAGCGCTAGTCCAGTTGACGCCTGCAACGTACACGGGTGTTGCTGCTGACCTTGCCCGCGCCGAGGTCGCCGACTGGCGCGCGTAACCGTCACCTTTCGGATACCACCCGGGGGTGTCGGAAACTCCCGAGGCGGTGCCCCGGATAATCCGCCTGGTTTACTCTTCGTCGTCCGGCAGGGTGTATTCCAATACCGGCCGGCCGGCGGAGCCGTACCGGGGCTGCCGTTTCAGAATTTCGGCGTCGGCCATCGCTTCTAAGTACCTGCGAGCGGTCACGCGAGATACCCCCATAAGACCGCCCGCCTCGGCGGCAGAATATGCCCGCCCACCCTTCATCGCAGCGAGGACGGCGTGCTGGATATCAGCGGGAACCTTCTTGGCCAGCCGGGCCTTGGGCTTGCTTGTAAATGAGGACATGAGGGCGTCAATGTCTTGTTGTGACGCTTCTTCTGGTGAGTCTTCCAGTGAGCGTCGGTACGCAACATAGGCTTCCAGTTTGGCCTGGAAAACCGGGAACGTGAACGGTTTGACGATGTACTGGAATACGCCCAGGCTCTTCGCGTTATGAACCACGTTGACTTCACGTGATGCGGTCACTGCAATCGCATCGACGTTGACGCGGTGTGTGCGGAATGCTCGCAACAGCTGGATTCCATGGCCGTCACCCAGGTTCATGTCCAGGAGAATCAAGTCGATTGCTTTCGCGTCGATTGTGGGAACCTGGCCCAGCATGACAGCCAGCGCCTGGCTGGCGTTCTTCGCAATACCCACGACATAGAAGTCATCTAGTCGACTTACATAGTTCGCGTGCGCACGTCCAGCGATAGCTTCGTCTTCAACGACGAGTACGCCAAACTTCTGTTCACTACTACGCGACATTAGTTCCTACACTCTGCACGACCAGTTGTTCTTGTTTCGAACTATAGCCAACGGTAGTAGTTAAGTGTGCAATTTTGTGTGCCAAGGGCGACACATCTGATCATCAACCGGACACATCTGACTCGCTCGGTAACCATACTGAGAACTCCGCTCCGCGTAGTTCACCGTGCTCTGCTTCGTCACCAAGTCCTCCGTCTACGTCGATTGCACCACCCAGCCGTTTGACGGCCTGGACCACAATGTCGAGACCCACTCCACGCGATCCGTCGCTTTTGGTCCCCTGCCCCGTATCGTGTTCAACGCCATGGTGCTTGGTTGACCAGCCACGTTCAAAAACTTGGTCCACGGCCTCGTCCGGGATTCCGGGTCCGTCGTCGCGTACGGTCACAATGTATCCCGAGGCGGAAGACCCTGACATGGTAAGTTCCACCTGCTTGCGTTCGGCTGGAATATCGGGCCGACTTACCGCGTCGAAAGCGTTGTCGAGCAAGTTGCCAATGACCGTGACCAAGTCGCGTTCATCACCGGGGATTCGGCTTTCCAGATTGGACGCGTCGACGTGGAGGTCAATGTTGTCTTCTTTGGCCTGAGCGAGCTTGGTGTACACAAGCGCTGCAAGAACAGGCTGCTTAAACCCGCCCAGCAGATCTTCCGGTGCGGTCGAGGTGTGAGCGACAGCTTGGGTAGCGAACTCAAGTGCTTCTTCCGGGCTTCCCGTCTCGATGAGGGACGCAATGATATGCATCCGGTTGGCAAATTCGTGCGTCTGCGAGCGCAATGAGTCTGAGAACGATCGAATGGACACCAGCTCACCGGTAAGTTTTCGTAGTTCGGTGTGGTCACGAACCGTGACCACCCACGTGTCAACGTCGAGTTCTTCTTGCATGTGCTCTCGTGCCGGCTGCTGATTGACCAGGAGCACCCGGTTTGAGGTGTAGTGAATTTCATCGCGCACAAACCTGCCTGAGGCAATCAAGCTTCGCAACGTTTCTGGCACGGGCAACTGGTCAAACTGAACAGACGTTTCGGTTTCCGGTAGTCCTAACAGTTCGCGAGCAGGGTCGTTATACAGAACGATCCCCTCGTTTCTGTCAACGAGTAGCAACCCGTCGTTCACTGCTTCTAGCACGGACCTGTAATACGCAATCAGGCGCGCCAACTCCGTGGTCCCATAGTCGCCGGTGACGCGCTTGAGCCCACGTGACGTCAACCAAATCGCCGCCGTTCCCAGTACGAACGTGAACGCGCCACTGGCAATCAGCAGGTTTCCAACCGGTTGAAAACTCGCCCGGACCGTTGACCTGTCAATTCCGGCAACAATTACCGCACGCTTATATCCGGGCGGAGTGGGTTTGACCGGCACAAGTGTGTACAGGGTTCCTCCGCGTTCATTGGCCAGATACACGGTGGCAGTGTGTCCGTCTTCCACTCGTTTGAGGACACTCGGGGAAAAATTGGGCAGGTCATCTAGATTCTCACCGGTTGGTGACTGGGTTCCTATCCGATGTACCTTTTTATCCCCCACGACATCTGTGGGGTCGCTGACACTGAGTTTGCCGCTTTCAAGTTCATCAAGCGGAACAGACACCAGCAGATCGAGCTCGTTGAGTCGTTTGAATTCCGACAAGGTTCCCGAAAGCCGGGCACGTCCCAAACTGTGCAGATCAGAGGTAGTGGCAACGGCCTCGGCGGTGGCAATCACGCGCTCTTCTTCCTCATGCGCATGCCGGTCCGAAAAGAAGATGTACAGCACCGTGGAGATGACAATCACGATCCCCAGAAGCAAAACGGACGACGCCACCAGGATTCGCCCAGCGACACCCATGGGCAACCAGCCCGTTTTTTGCGTGGTGCTCACGCGTTCCCCTGCATGGTTTTTGCGAGCACGCGTGACATCGGAACCACAGAAACAAGGGACATAAGAACCACCAGAATCGAGCTCATCGCCATCGCTTGACCCGCGAGCATGGGGTCGAGTTTTCCGAACATCGCGAATGGGATCATGACCAGGTTATAGCTAAAAGCCCAGAACAGGTTGACTTTGATGAGTGCAACGCCCATGCGGGCTAGGCGGATCGCGGCGGGAATGGCGGCGGGGTCTGAGCGGGTGAGGGTGACGTCCGAGGCGGCAATCGCTGCGTCTGTCCCCTCGCCCATGGCTACCCCCAGGTTGGCCTGGGCTAACGCGGCTGCGTCGTTGACTCCGTCGCCCACCATGGCCACGTGCTCACCAGACTTTTGTAGCTGATCAATGTGGTCGAGCTTGTGCTCAGGCCGAACGTCCGCGATCACCGTGTCAATGCCCAGTTCGTTGGCAACGGCGTTGGCGGGTCCGGGGGCGTCGCCAGTGAGCATCACGGTTTTCAGCCCCAACTTATGCAGGCTGGCAATCGCGTGGGCTGAACTGTCTTTGATGGTGTCGGCCACGTCGACAGCACCCGCGTATTTCCCGTCGATAGCAACTGCCACTCGCGTGGTGTCGCTTGGCGGAATCTGCGCGCCGGTTTCTTCGCTCACAAGTTGCGGGCGGGCCACCAAAACGGAGTGCCCGTCCACCGTGGCGCGCACTCCCCCACCCGGGATACTGGTGAAGTCGGTGACGTCGAGTTCTTCCGTGCTGGCTTCGGCCAGCGCACGCGCAATGGGGTGTTCGCTGTTGCGTTCAGCGTTCGCGGCAAGGGTGAGCTCACGCTCGCCGAGGTCGTGGCTGACGACCTGCATGTGTCCCCGTGTGAGCGTGCCAGTTTTGTCGAGCACAACGGTGGTCACTTTGCGTGCGTGCTCCATAACCTCTGGCCCAGAGACCACAATTCCGTTTTCAGATCCCAGCTGAGAAACGGTCACGACAGCAATGGGGGTTGCCAGTCCCAGAGCACACGGGCACGCAACGACCAGGACGGCGATCATGGCGTAGAGGCCACCGGTCCAGTCTCCCTTGACGCCCCACACCATGAGCGTGAGGAGCGCAAAGACGATGACGACGGGGACGAAAATTCCGGAGATTTTGTCGGCCAACCGTTGCATGGCTGGTTTGCTGGTTTGAGCGCGGGATACCAGCTTGGCAATGTGGGCAAAGGCAGTGTCCTCTCCCACGCGGGTTGCACGCACAACCATGGATCCAGTGGTGTTGATTGTTGCACCGGTGACGGTGGATCCCGGACCTACGTCAACCGGAGTGGGCTCACCTGTCAGGGCGGATTCGTCGACTGCGGATTCGCCACTGATCACTTCACCGTCAGTGGCAATCGTTTCGCCTGGACGCACGCGGAACTCGTCACCCACGCTGAGTTTTTCGACCGGGACTTTCCATTCACGGCCGTCACGAATCACGTTCGCGGAGCTCGCTCCCAGCTCAAGCATCTCTTTGAGCGCGCGCGTGGCGCGGTTCTTCGCGCCTTCTTCAATGAGGCGTCCCAGCGTGATGAACACGATGATAGCGACAGCCGATTCAAACCACACATATTCGTGGGGTGAAATCGCAAAACCCTGGGTGCTCACTGCCCGGATAAGCCGGTAGAACGAATATCCGCAGGCTGCCCATACACCCAAGGTGATGAGCGTATCCATGGTCCCTAAACCACCTCGGGCGGCTTTATACGCAGCCACATAGTATGGCCAACCGCCCCACGTAATGATGGGCAGGGCGAGCGCAAGAACCACCCACTGCCAGCCAGGGAAGTGGACGAACATCGAAATGACGACCACGGGGATACCCAGAATGAAGCCCACGAGTAACCGAGGCCTGAACCCTCGGGGGTCAGGGTTGTCCGGGACTGGATCGACTGGGTTGTGAACCGTGGCCGAATATCCGGCTTTTTCGACAGTCGCGAGGAGCAGGTCGTTGGGAACGTCTGGATCGACTTCCACCAAAGTGGAGTTCAAAGGCAGGTTGACGGTGGCCTGAACCCCGTCGAGTTTATTGAGTTTCTTCTCAATGCGGTTGGCACACGACGAACACGTCATTCCTGTGATGTCGAGTTCGACGTCGCGTGTACGCGTGCCAGACATTTAGACGACCTCGTAACCGGCCTCGTTGATAGCCGCTACAAGATCCTGTTGGCTGATGGGTTCCGTCGACTGCACGGTCACGGTCGATGGGGTGTCCAGCTCAACCTCTACCTGCGTGACGCCACTGATCTCACCGACTTCTTGTTTCACCGCACGAACGCAGTGCTCGCAGGTCATTCCGGAAACTGAAAAAGTTGTGGATGGCATAACGCTTACTCCTTTTAACTTGTGTGCTTCACATGTGTGCCACTCATCGTTGCTGAAGCGCGGGTCTCTAGTGCAGCACAGGGCCGTCTTGCGTGTCACTCTCATGGTGCTGCTTGGCGACCACCGCGTTGAGACCCATAGCGATCAGCGTGACCACAACGAAAGTTCCGGCGGAGAAGCCCACGGCGAGCAACAGTGCCTGAGACGATTTCCACGCGCCCATCGAAACGATCGTCACGATCAAAACAACCCAAGCGCAAATCACTCCAAAAATCACTGCATGTTTGTACGGAGCTGCGACCGGACGCTTGTGCGCGGAAGTCATACCTTCACCATTTTCTCTTGACATGTTTCGTCACTACACTGAGAACATGGTATCGACGCCGTATATTCCCACGCACTTCAAGGCGTCTTTCCGCTCTTCTTATCGAACTCTCGTCACCCTTGTTTGCACGCTGGGACTGGCTGGTTCACTCACGGCGTGCGGACCCGATACCAGCCTGCGTGTCGAAAAAGAGCACGTCGACAACGCACCAGAAGCCCCTCCCACCTCGGAAGCGGGACCCCGCGACCAACCCTTCAGCGCCACCCAAATCCGCGACGAACTCCTACAAAACCCGTCGGTGAGCAACGTGAAGGGCTTTGATGAGATTCACGACATTGTGCTGGCGTGTGAATCATGTATGGAAATGGACCCTGCGCTGGTTGTTCTTGGCGACAAGTTTCAAATGGCCAAAATCAACACACCGGCTGACCGAAAGTCTTTTGCCACTGTGGTGATTGGAGAACGCGAAGGGCAACCCAATATCGAGCTCATCTTGGTGGGCAACGAACTCACCGTGACACCCGGGCGGGGTGGCACGCTGGTTGCACAAGAGTCAGTGTTCAAACCCAATGACGAACCGTGTTGCCCTTCTGGATGGGCCGTACGCGTGTTCCGCTACCACGACGGAAAGTTTGAAGCGGGCCAGCGTATCAGCCGGCTTGATTAAAACTTGACGCCAACTCAACTAGACTCAGCTGGACTAGTATTAGGTAAAGCTTGTGAAAGGGGGCGCGTGTGCACATTGTTCTTGTCGAAGACGACGAGGTGATTCGTGAGACCACGCAACTCGCTCTCGAACGCTTTGGGTACACCGTCACTGGCTTTGAGGACGGGCGTGACGGATACGAATTCATTGCGTCGCAGGGCGCCGACGTTGTTTTGCTGGATCTGATGTTGCCCACCATGAACGGTGCATCCATCACTCGCGCTATCCGGGAACGTTCCAACGTACCTATTATTGTCATCTCTGCGCGCTCAGAGCCCATCGACATTGTTCAGGCGCTGGAAGCAGGCGCCGACGACTATCTGACCAAACCGTTCGACATGCAGGTGCTCAACGCTCGCATTCGCACGGTGGTGCGACGCTTCATTACCGCGGAAAGCGCGCAGATGGGTTTTTCTCCACAGTCGGAGGACCCGGAAGAAGAGAGCTCCGTGTCACTGGACACGCAGGGTATCCCGGAAGTCTTAGGACCCACGCCGGGGCACACCAACCCCACGCCGCGCCAGCAGTCGTCTACGGAAATCCGTGTAGAGAACCGGCTAGGCACATTGGTTTTGGACACCGCTCGTTGCATGGTCTACGTCAACGGTGAAGAAATCCACTTAACACCCACCGAACTCCGGATCCTCATGTTGCTGACCGAAGAAGTGGGGCACGTGTCTTCGCGCGAAAAGATCGCATACACCGTGTGGGGCTACGAATGGGGTGGCGACTCCCGCGTGGTGGACGTGCATATCCAGCGACTCCGCAAGAAGATCGGTGCCGCCATGATCGAAACCGTGCGCGGTTTCGGCTACAGGTTCTGCGCGTAACCCATGCGACTTCGCCCTGCCTCACTCAGGTTCAAGATCCTGATCGTGATTGTCACGAGTGTGGTCATCGCGGTGCTCACGTGCGGTCTTATTGTGCGTCAAGCTGCCGCGCGCGCCGAAGACAACCGCATGCGCGACAACATTTCCAGCCAGTTGCGCGAAGCCTCATCGATCTACTCTGAAACCGGTGTTCTCACGCTCAACGCAGCAATCGATGACCCGGCGTTGCCACAGGCGGCCAAGGAAGCTGCTCTCAATGGTCAGTCCGTGACCATGCGGTCAGAAATTGATAACACCGAGGTCGTGTGGGCTGCCGCTCCCATCAAGGTGGGTTCGCACACGGCGGTCATTTCGGTGCGGACAACGACGGCGGAGTCGCGTGAGTTGGTTGGCGACATCGACCGCGCGATCCTGATTTCCATGCTGGTCTCAGCTGTGGTGATTGGTGGAATTGGGTTTGTTGTTGCAGGTCAGATTAGTCGCCGCCTGACGCTGGGGGCACAGGCCGCACGTCGGATCGCTTCAGGTGACACCACGGTCCGCATTTCTGATGTGGTCGAACACGGCAACGATGAGGTGACCGCGTTTGCAGAAGCTGTTGATACCGCGGTCGAGCGCCTTGCTGAACGACTCGATTCTGAACAGCGGTTTACGGCAGACTTGGCGCACGAAATGCGCACGCCTTTGACGGGTCTGGTGAATGCGGCGAATCTTTTGGAGGAGGATTCTCGTCCGGCTGAGTTGGTGCGTGAGCGGACTGAGCGTCTGCAGACCCTCGTTGAGGATCTTCTGGAGGTGTCGCGCCTGGACTCCGGGAGCACCACGCCGGATTTCGAGACGGTGAACATCAACCACATGCTCAAGTCCTTGCTCCTGAATCTGCGGTCGTCGGGGCTCATTGTGGATCACGAGATCCAGGAAGTGTATGCAGATCCGTCCCCGCAGATCACTACAGATCCGCGTCGCTTTGAACGCATCGTGTCTAATCTGATCGCCAATTCGATCAAGCACGGGGCCGACCCCATCCGGATCGAAACCACGCCACATTCAGTGGTTGTGACCGACAGCGGCCCGGGCTATCCGGCGGACATCATCGCCAAGGGGCCCACCCGTTTTGTGTCCTCCGGCGGTGGAGGTATGGGCTTGGGCCTGGTGATTGCGCAGGGCCAGGCGAAGCTGTTGGGTATGCGCATGGAGTTCCGGAACGCTCCTGAAGGGGGCGCCCAGGCCGAGGTGGTTTTCTCCCCGAGTAGGGCCACGCTAGTTGGCGGTTAAGAGTCTTTGTGGCCCTGTTTGCGTCGCGTGAGTCCCCCCAGAATGTACAGGACACCTGCGATAAGGACAGCCGCCGAGGTGAAACCAATGATGGTGAGGGCTCCGAAATTGTTGCCGAACAGTAGCAGAATTCCCAAGAGCGCGTGTGCGATTCCGGAGTACAGGTAGTCCGACGCTGACGCCGTTCCGCGCATGTCTTTGTACATCCACAGTTCAAGTGCCGCGTGCAGGAGTGCCCACCCCATAACGGCTGCGCGGAGTTGACCAGGGTAGCTGGCGAACATAAGGAAAACCAGGGCCGGGATCGCAATGACGGCTTGACCCCACAGGTGAGTGCGTAGCGGTTTCGTGGCGGAACCCTGGCCCACCAAAAAGAGCGCATTCAGCCCGATGTAGCCCATGAGCAGATAGTCGACAAAGTCGACACGGAGGGCCAGCTGAGCAACGGAACCTAACTGTTCACGAGGCACGAACGCGGCGACGATTGCAAAGATAACGCCCAAAACACCTCGGGCGATCATCCACGGGGCGGTGGCAAGCTGAACTTCTTTTTCTGACGTTTGGGTCACCCCACTAGTGTAGGGCCCACTGAAGTTCACCGGAGCGACCCCTCAGGTTTGCGGTCCGGTCGTGTGGCGTCACTAAACTTTCGTCGAATCCACCATGTGACGAGTGATAACTGTGCACGCAAATTCTTCGACAGACTTCAGCCGAAACCTGCCATTGGGCCGGTCGGCGCTGTGGTTGTGCGTGGGTTACGGTTTAGGCGCGGTCATCGGATGGGCCGTCCACGTTCTGTTCAACGTGGGGCATCCGCAGTACTCATCAGCTCTCACGCTCATGTGGCCACTGCTCATTGGTCTGATGGGCGGGGTTCTCCTGGTGATTGGAACCATGCCGGCTTCGCGAATTGCGATCAGTATGAGCACCGCGAACGCGCTCGAGCAGGAGGGCACGCCGGGACTTGCGCGTATTCGCTACCTGAACTCGACATCGAACGGGTCATTTAAGACTTTGACTGTCTCCCTGGACGTCG
This sequence comes from Brevibacterium sp. ACRRH, assembly GCF_022346365.1. Classification (NCBI taxonomy): domain Bacteria; kingdom Bacillati; phylum Actinomycetota; class Actinomycetes; order Micrococcales; family Brevibacteriaceae; genus Brevibacterium; species Brevibacterium sp. ACRRH. The sequence continues at coordinate 198,472 of NZ_JAKRMN010000002.1, read as the reverse complement.
CAAGTAGCTCAAGCCGGGTCTATAGGTCGGAGCTGGTGTGGAAACTGTCAGCGGTTGACGCATTGAAATTGCGTTCCGGCGCCACTATTCCGGTGCGTATTGACCCGCAAGCACCAGCCCGCGTGGTGTTTGATACTCGCGCTACCTCAAACGATTTGGGCCCCGACCCCAACGAAGTTTTTAGCGTGCGCAACCGCTTCCGGCGCAGGCTGTCGATGATCCGGCCGGCTTCGTGTATCGCCACGCTGGTGGGATTCGTTATCGGACTGGGAATTGGGCTATTTACGTAATTACGGAATTATGTATTATTAGTGTATGAGCAGTTCATACGACGAACTTCAGACACTGCGCCAAGAAATCACCCAGCAACTGTCCCAACTCGATGCGCGTTTACGTGACGTTGAAGAGCAGCTGAGTGGCGGGGGCAATGACGCACGGGAAGACTCACATGACGCTGGAGTCACACAGCCCAAGCTCCCGGCTGACTCTTACGCGCAAGATTTGTGGGCGCTCAACGAACTGGCTCAACGCTACGACCAGCCTGCTGTCATGTTCGCCGGAACGGCAGAAACTGAGGGCGGTCCAGTCATGTGGCAGTACGGACGCTTTTCCGAACACCTTAAGAACACAGATGCCTTCGCGGTATCGCCCGCTCTCGAGGCCATCGCCCACCCCATCCGCCTCACCCTGCTTTTGGCAATCATCAACGGGACAACCACCTCGGCGAAACTGGCAGAACTTGAACAAGTAGGCACGTCAGGGCAGGTATACCACCACTTGAGCCAGCTCAACGCAACAGGATGGATCCGGTCTGTGAAGCGTGGCCAGTGGGAGGTCCCAGCATCCAAAGTCATTCCCTTTCTCACCATCATTCTGGCCGCCCAGGAATAACAGGAATCACCTCAACCACCCAAGGGAGCACTCATGAAAAGAACACTCATAGCTGGAGTCGTGGCGTGCGTCGTTGTCGCCGTTGCTGCGATCTGCGTGCCGTGGTCGTTCGGTTTTCCACACCACGGAACCGGCGATCAGCACGTGCTCGACACCACCGGACCATACTTGTCACACGGGTACCGACGTGAAGCCGCGGTAGCGATCATTCCCCCGTCTGGCGAACCGTCATTTGCCGGTTGGGGAGCCGACCAAAACACCGTGTTTGAGATCGGTTCGATCACGAAAACGTTCACGGCACACCTTCTTGCGGACGCGATTGAACGTCAAGAACTCAGCGCGGATACCCGAGTTGACAACGTTTTCGACGAACTGAAGGGGACCTCCGCAGGGGAGGTGACCATGGAGCAGTTGGCGACGCACACCTCGGGACTCCCCCGCATTGCAGGCGTCAACATGAGTAGCAACCTCACGCGGAAAGATCCGTACACTGCTGATCTACCGCAGTTCCTTGAAATCTTGGCTGATCTTGATGTCACCCCGGGTGAGATTGCGTACTCAAACACCGGGTACGCACTTCTGGGGCAGGCGGTTGCGAAAAAAGCCGGCAAGGACTACTCCACTTTGGTGCGTGAACGACTGCTCGAACCACTGGGCATGGACCAGACAACGGTTCCCACTACGCCAGACGACCTACCCGACGGCCACCCTACGGGGTACACCGCAAAAGGTCTTCCAGCAGGAGCGTGGACCTTGCACGCGAACGCTCCTGCGGGTTCCATCCGGTCAACGACTCGGGACTTAAGCACATGGCTCATTGCTGTCAGGGACGGGAAAGCGCCGGGGTCGTCAGCTGAACCCACCAAGGTTCGCGCTGAAAACGATACAAAGAAACTGGGTCTGGCATGGCGCACAACAGAAAAGGATGGTGCCACGGTGATTTCGCACAACGGAGCAACCGGCGGATACACGTCATTTGCCGGATTCAACGCAAACGGCGACGGCGTGGTCGTTCTCAACAACACCGCTACCAACTCTGACGATGTCATTGACTACTTGTTCGATGCGGAGAACACGAAATGATTCAATTTCTCATTCCCTTTGTCGGTGTTCTCCTTCTGCTGATGACCCTAGGAACGCACGCCTGGCAGGTTCGCCCCACACGAGGTGAACGCACACCCAAAGCCCGCAAACACCTCACACGAGGTGGGCTCATGACGGTGGCTGCCGGGGCAGTTACGTACTTCGTGCTGGTTCGCTTGTTCTTTATCTTTGACGGAGTACTGGGTATTGCGTGGATCGTGGCTCTTCTGTTGCTGGGATTCATCGCGTTCCGTGTGGTGCAACTGTGGCCGTCAAAAGAAGACAACGCGCAGTTGGTGGCATCGCTTCAAAGCGACGGCGTGAAAGTGCGAAGCCGCCAAGGCGTTGGCACGGTCATCACCGCTGTGGTTCTTCTAGTGCTTGCCGTTCTGTTCTGGTTCGCACCGGTACTGTTCTAAGCGGGGCGGCTCTAGCGCAATGCAGGCTTAGCCTTCCAGCGGCCCCACTTGTAAAGAGTCGCCGTTGTCAGCGACTTTAGCTTTTTTCAACCCGTCATTCGCCGGACCATACAGTTTGGCCCCGTCTTGGGTTGAGAAGCCGGAGGAGTGGCACGGGCAGACGATTTCTTCTTCGGTGACCGTGCGCACCAGGCAGCCCTGGTGCGGGCACACCGCAGTGTATGCCTTGAAGTCACCTTTGGTTGGCTGAACCACCACGTAGCTTCCGGCAACAACACCTGAACCTACCGGCACTTTATCTTTCGCAACGGTTTCCGGTTCAGCATCCTCGGTCTTCGAGGAGTCGTTGACGCACGCCGAAAGCCCACCGGCGACCGCAACGGTTGCGGCGACGCCACCTGTTGCTTTAAAAACTTGACGGCGACTGTGCTGATTCATGCTGTTCCTCTCTGATCACTGGTCCGGGTGTTTTACTGCGCCAGTTGTTCGATGACGGGCCACGTGCGGTCCAAACGCTTCTGACCGTATGCGTGTGCAGGTTCTTGAGGCCGGGTGGTCAGCACGCGGGCAGCCCACGTACACGCACCCAGGCATAGGCGGGCGATCGCCGCTGTTTCTAGAGCGTCAAGCTCCGTGCTGGACAAGTACTGATCGGTGCCCTGGGTGGCATCTTGGTAGGCGGTCGCTACGCGGGAAATAACGTCCCGAGGTGGTTCCCCGCTCCCGCTCCCACGCACCGTGAGGACGTAGGAGGAGGCGATTGCCACCTCGGCCATCCGAGCGGCAACCCGGCAGTCCCCAAAGTCCAGCAACCCGGTGATTTTTCCGTCGCTGACCAGCACATTCTGGTCGTTAATGTCTTGGTGGAGGACCTGTTGCGGGAAGTCGTTCAGTATCGGTTTGACGGTGGTTTCAAAGTCGTGAGCCACGTGGCGTGAGAATGCGAGCACGCGGGTGAGCGACGTGCCGATATCGGCGGGAACGTGCCCGGAGGCCTCCCAGGTTTGGAGTCGTTCGGACGCGAACTTGGCGTTCACGCCGGTGGATTCGAACGCCCACGGGTGCAGGATCATGTCGGGGGCCGCGGGCACACGTGCCAGGGCGGTTGCCACGTGGCCGGCGAGGGTTCCCACCTGGGTGGGGTAGTCATCGGTGAGCTGTGCCGTGGCCGCTTCAGTTCCGTCGAGGAAGCTCTGAAGGCGCACAACCACCGGTTCGTCGTTGACGTGCGCGACCGAAACGCACCCGGACGACTGTCCCGAGCTCGCTTGAAAGGGGTGTGTGGCCGGCAGTTGCTGAGCCACCGGAACGCCCGATTCATATGCAGCCTGGTGGACAGTGCTCAGCCAATCGGCGTATTCGGGGGTCATGGTGCGCGACGGGTATTCGGCCTTAAAAACATAGGCTGTGTTTTGAGATGTGACGCGAGCATTGATCGCAGTTTCGCCAGACAGGAAGCGTTCCAAATGGACGTCGAGGCCAAAGTTGTTGCTGACGAGCACACGGATGTCTTCATCGGTGAGTGTGCGAAGTGACCTGCTCATATAACAAGACTACGTCACTGGGGTGGTTGGTCTGGGTTGGACGGGTCTGTTGGACCAGCGGGGTCGGGGCCACTGTCACTCTTATCCCGCCGAGGTGGGAGATACTGCTGACTGGAACGACCTCGGGCAGGGTTGGTTGCGCGCCTTAAGCGCGCCAAATCACGCAGGCGGCGGGCTTTTTCAGTCAACCTGGGATACGTCCAGCCACGAACGGTGGACGGCAGTTGCCAGCGGAAGTAGATGGCCAGAAGGCGCACGGTGACAACCAGAACGATCATGCCGAACATGATCCAGTACGACCAGATTCCGTTGGAGTACAGGATCGCGGTGAGCAGGGCACCGATAAACGCAGGTGTGAGGTACAGGTCGGAGGCGTTGAACAGGGCGGGATTTTGGTTGGCGACGACGTCGCGCAATAGTCCGCCACCAGTTCCGGTGACAATTCCTAAGAACACTGCCGAGACCAGGTGGAGGTCGTGAGTAAGCGCAATAATGGTGCCGGACACCGCGAAGAGGCCCAATCCGCATGCGTCGAAGAAGATGATGGATCGGCGGGTGCGCAGAGCGGGTGTGCCGATCAGGTACACGAGGACCGTAGCGATTGCCGGTGGCAGCAAGTAGATGGGTTGCTGGAGTGACGCGGGCACTTCGTTGAGCATGAGGTCACGTGTAATTCCGCCGCCCAGGCTGACCAGCAGACACAGCATGAAACTTCCCGTGATGTCGTAGTTTTGGCGTGCTGCGGTGACCGCTCCGGACAGAGCGAAAAAGAACACGCCAACGAGGTCAGCGAGAAGAAGAACAAGCTGCGCGCTGGGAAGATCCATGTGTTCCTTTGGGTGTTGAAGGCGGGTGAGCGGGCTGTGGCGTGGCGGTTCACTGTGAGGCGACCGGAGCCGGCAATGCTTTCGCGTGGCGCATTAAGTGTAGTGCAGTAGATTGGTTGCAGTTAAATGCTTTTGCAGGGTGAGGAGCGGGTGTGCCTATTGTCATTGGAATTGCTGGTGGAACCGGCAGTGGGAAGACCACGCTGACGCAGGCTCTGGCGGAAAAGTTTTCTGGGCGCACCACAGTGATCTATCAGGACAACTATTACAAGCGCCAGGATCACTTGACGTTTGAGGAGCGCACGCGCGTCAATTACGACTCACCCGAGGCATTCGACATCGATCTCATGGCTGCGCACATTGAGGACCTCAAGGCGATGCGTCCGGTGCAGGGGCCGGTGTACGACTTCAGCATTCACAACCGCACAGATGACACCGTGGATATTCAGCCTGAAAGTGTGATTCTGGTTGAAGGGATTTTGCTGTTACACGAACCGCGTTTGTGTTCCCTTTTGGATATTAAACTGTTTGTGGACGCCGATGCTGATGTGCGTATTTTGCGACGGATCAAGCGTGATGTGTTGGAGCGTGGCCGGTCAATTGAGTCGGTAGAGAAGCAGTACTTGGAGACTGTGAAGCCCATGCACGAACTCTATGTTGAAACCTCAAAGCGTAACGCCGATCTCATCATTCCCGACGGTGGCCACAACCTGGTTGCTCTAGACATGCTGGTACACAGGTTGTCTCGCGAACTGTGACCGTGAGGCTGGGTTGAGACCGGCCTTCCCTACCTGGGCATATTCGCGAACCGCGAGCGCGCACCTTGGAATGCCACAGTGATTTCACCTGTGGGTCCGTTACGGTGCTTTGCCACCATGATGATAGCCTCACCGGCGTGCGGCGACTCCTTGTCGTACATGTCTTCACGGTGAATCAGCAGCACCATGTCCGCGTCCTGTTCGATCGAACCCGATTCACGCAGGTCCGAAACCATGGGGCGCTTGTCATTACGCTGTTCGGACGAACGGTTCAGCTGCGACAGCGCGATCACGGGCACTTCCAGTTCTTTCGCCAACAGTTTGAGCGAGCGCGAAAACTCGGAAACTTCCTGCTGACGCGACTCGACTCGCTTACCGGACGTCATCAGCTGCAAGTAGTCAATGACGACCATCTTCAAATCGTGCTGTTGCTTGAGGCGACGGCACTTTGCACGAATCTCAGTCAGCGCCATGTTGGGCGAATCATCAATGAACAACGGTGCGTCGTTGATCTTGCCCATGGTGTTGGCCAGTGTGGTCCAGTCGCGTTCGTCGTCCAGTTTCCCCTGGCGCAACTTCTGCAAGGGGATACCGGATTCCGCCGACAACAAACGCGTTGTCAGCTCAATCCGTCCCATTTCCAGTGAGAAAACCACCGTGGTCTGTTCGTGGTGAATCGCTGCCGACCGCGCAAAGTCCAAAGCCAAGGTGGATTTACCCACACCAGGACGCGCAGCGATCACGATCATCTGGCCGGGGTGCAGACCGTTGGTCAGTTCGTCGAACTCATAAAATCCGGTGGGCACCCCAGCGGTGTCGCCGTCGTGCGAACCAGAGCGCTCAATCTCTTCGATCGTGGGCTGCAGTGCTTCCGACAGACGCACGTAGTCCTCCGTGGTTCGCCGTTCGGTGACCTGGTAGACCTCGGACTGTGCGCGGTTGATGAGGTCGTCGGTGTCGCCCTGTGCGTCGTAGCCCATCTGTACGATTCGGGTTCCCGCTGTCACCAAGCGGCGTAGAAGGGCAAGTTCCCGCACAATCTCGGCGTAGAAAATGGCGTTCGCCGAGGTGGGAACCGACTGGATCAGTGTGTGAAGGTACGCTGCCCCTCCGATCCGAGCTAGGTCACCGGACTTCGACAAAGCGTTCGATACGGTGACCGCGTCAGCTGGTTCACCAGACGCGTACAGGTCCAGGATCACGTCGTAGATCGTTTCGTGGGCCGGCTTGTAGAAATCTTCGCCACGCAGGTGTTCAACCACGTCAGCGATAGCGTCCTTGGACAACATCATGGAGCCCAAAACACTGGTTTCAGCATCCAAATCTTGAGGCGGAGTGCGTACACCCGACTCAGCTCGTTGCCAGTTATCTCCGGACCATTCGTTACCTTGTTGCGAACCCACGCCCTCACCTTTCTCCCGATTGCCTACTCATCGTAGCCGACCGCGGGAAGGTCAGGAACGGGCAATAACTTTCGCAATAAGTGGGTTCGTAATGGCCAAGCCGGCGCGTACCACAAGAGCTCCAACAAGCACCATGCTGATGATTGTGAGGAACGAAAGTGGCGACAAAACTACTGCTGCCCCAGCAAATGGAAGTACCAAGAGCAAACCCAGGCCAGCGGAGATCGCACTTATCCACACAACCGGCAACATCACCGATGCCACCGAAATTTTCCGGATGGTTCCGTCATCCATTCCAGCCGCGTTGAGTTCCTGGAACGTGCTTGCACGGTCATAAATATCGGCCGCCTGATTGATCACCGCAGACACCGTGATGAACACGAACGAGATTCCTAAGGTGAGAAGAATCCCCGTAAATGTATCTGTCGTCAACAGGATGTCTTCAGGGGACAGTTCGACACCGTCAGAGGTTTTAACTGCCTGCGTCAACGCAACCCCAGTTCCGCAGAACGTGGCGATGAACGAGGTTAAAGCTAGACCGGAAACCCGCCGCCAGTATGACTTAGGCTTCGCACTGACCAAACGCGAGGCGACCATCACGTGGACCTTCTTACTACCTCGGCGGATACGTGCCACCAGGCGAACCACCAGGACGCCCAGAACGTCGACCACTAGCAGACCAGTAAGAACCATGCCAAAGAACCCGGTCAACACGATGGCCATACCGCTCGCCATCTGCGACAAAGCCATTCCAACTGCAACACACACCAGGAGCACAAAACAGGCAACAATTCGACCCCACGGGAACGACGACGACAGCGCCTTAGTGCGCACACCCAGCGGTGAGACAACCACTTTTCGCAGTCCCATCAGGGCAGCCACAGTGCTCACGCCAACCAGAGCCACAACGGTTGCCAGGATCATCCACCACGGCAAGATCATATTGCCGTACCCCAATGGTTCGCCACGCAACTGCACCAGGCTGACCGGAAGGGCGAGCGCAAAGTAGCCCACAACTCCGGCCAACGCTCCCACAGCCGCTGCCACCAACGGTTCGGTGAGAGCCGCGGCCACGATGGTCGACCTCGGGGCACCTAGAAGCGCCAGCGTTGACAGCTGCTCGTCCTGCCTGCGCGTGGCCAAGGTCGCTGCCGACTGACCCAGAGTGAACGCCGGCACCACCAGCAGTGTCGTGGCCAACGCGGCCAACATGCGGTAGCTTAAGACAACTTCGTCGGAGGTGTCCCACGCAAAAATCGCGAAAGTTCCAGCGGCCACTGTCAGCAACAACGCCGAGGTCGCCGCAAACGCCAGCATCATCAACACCGTTGGGGTGTGTGTGAACCTGCGGAGTGAGAACAGGGCCGGGAGGACTCGGGCTGTGAGCGCGAAAGGTGAGTTGCGGGTTGGGGTTGGTTGGTTTGGCGAGTTTGCCTGGGCGTGGGCCGGGGGTGTTGGTGCGTGGGCCGGTTCCCGGGTAGCCCCAGCTGGGCCTGCCTGCTGCCCGGGGGCCGGTTGCGTCACTGAAGTTGTCTGCGAGTACACGTGGTCTCCGTACTGGTAGTCGGGCTCTGCGTAGGAGTTCTGCAATTTCATGGCCGCCCCTGGTTAAAAGCTCTGGTGAGCCGAGTAAAAGGTGGTAGGGGCCGGGTGGTTCTGTGGTTGATGGGGCACCTGCGCCGAGGTGGCAGCTGGCCCGCTGTGAGAGACAGCTGCGCCGGTGGGTGGGGCGGTGTCCGAGACAATCTGTCCGTCGCGTAGGCGCACGGTTCGCGTACACGTGGCAGCAACATTTTCGTCGTGCGTCACCATAATCAAGGTGCGGCCACGGCCGGTGGTCGTAGAAAGGAGAGTATGCAAGACCTCGGCGCCGGTTTGCGAGTCCAGCGCACCGGTAGGTTCATCCGCGAAAACCAGAGCAGGATCAGTGACCTGAGCGCGAGCAATCGCAACACGTTGCGCCTGCCCGCCGGAGAGCTGACCGATCAGTTTGGAACTGTGTTCCGCAAGACCCAGGCGGTTGAGCCAGTCACCGGCCATTGCCATGGCTTGCGGACGCGGGGCGCCTTTGAGCATGGCGGCCATGGCCACGTTTTCGACTGCAGTGAGTTCGGGCAACAACAGACCCTGCTGGAACACAAACCCAAACACCTCGCGACGCAAACGGGTGCGACCAGATTCGTTGAGAGCGGTGATGTCGGTCTGTTGTGTGTGGGCAGTCGCACCCAACTGGACGCGACCATGGTCAGTCGAGATCATGCCGGCCAGGGCGTGAAGCAACGTAGTTTTACCGGAACCAGACGGCCCCATGATGGCAAGTGATTCACCTTCGCGAACGTCCAGACTGACACCGCGCAAAGCGTGAGTATTACCGTAGGATTTTCCGAGTTCAGAAGCAGTGATAACCGATGAAGTATTCATGCTTCTATCGTTGTACGAGACCCAGAACACCACTACGAAGATGACCGTCAGGATGAGGTGGGGAAAACCTCCATGGCTGGATCCGGGAATCCTGCGCTGGGGATTTTATGGGTTGGGTGGGGCGTCGCCTTACAGCCCGGGCACCAGCACCGTAATCGCGTGAATGAGCAGACCCACCAACGCCCCCACAACGGTTCCGTTAATGCGGATGTACTGCAAGTCCTTACCCACGTAGAGCTCGATCTTGTTTGCAGCATCCTTAGCGTCCCAGCTTGCGATCGTGTCCGAAATCACTGACGCGAGCTCAGGACCGAACGACTCCGTGAGATCCCCAGCCGTGGTCGCTAGCTTTTGGTCCAGCATGGTGGCAAACTCAGTGTCGTTCTGCATGCGGTCTGCGGTTTCAGCAAGTAGCTGGCGAACGCGAATCTTCACTTCACCATCGCTGTCTTCAACAGCCGCGTACAGCAAACGCTTGAGAGACGTCCAGATGTCCAACACAGACTCAACCACGCCATCCTGAGCTAACAGATCATCAAAAACGACCTCGGCGCGCTGGGCGATTGACGTATCCTCACCCAGGTCACGCGACAACTCAAGCAACCACCGATCCAGGGCCTGCCGTGCCTGGTGGTAGCGGTCGTCACGAACGTCAGCAACCCAGCCCAACACCTCGGTCTGAAGGCGGGAGGCGACCGTACGGTTGACGAACTTGGGCATCCACTCCGGGGAGCGATCGCCCACAATCTGTTCAATGACCTGCGGGTTACGCTCCAGCCACACGTGGGCTTCGTACACCACCAAATCCACCAGCCGGTGGTGCGCGCCGTCCCGCACGATCTCGGTCAGCAGCCGCCCCACCACAGGCGACTTGTGCGTAGCGATGAGTTTAGGCACCAGAAGGTTGCGGGTGAGCGACGCGATTGCAGAATCATGGACCCTTGCCAGCACGTAGTTAATGCCCTGGCCGGCCCGCTCCACCACAATGTCCTGGTTGCGTTTGACCGACAACCACGCGCCCACACGCTTCGTCACCTGCGCTGAACGGATCTTGGGGGCAACGGTTTCTGCGCGCAAGAAGTTCATGGCCACAAACGTCGACATGGACTCACCCAGCACGTCCTTCTTACGCGGGATGATCGCGGTGTGCGGGATGGGAACACCAAGGGGGTGCCTGAACAGCGCGGTGACGGCGAACCAGTCGGCCAAGCCACCGATCATCGCCGCTTCAGACGCCCTGGACACGAACCCCCACACACCGGTCTGGTCAGTGAACAGGTGAACGGTGATGAAGATTAAGGCTGCCAAGATGAGCAGCCCCGTTGCGACCGCGCGCATGCGGGATAGCGCCGCGCGTCTGGCTTGTTCGTCTTCGGGTGTCTCCCCCGGCGGAGTAGCCAGCGACGGTGGGGTGTTCTGGTTCATGTGTTCCGCGTCCACTCCCCCAACTCTAGTCCTTGGGGTGGGTTTGGTGCGGGCATGGGGTGCGTCTGGGGTTGAAGTGGGTGGGGATTCTATGCGTTTAGCTACAGTCCAGGGCCTGATCTGAACTCGACTGTAGCTAAAGACACCCAAATTCACGGGTTTTCCCCTAAAAACACCAAAAATCCGGCCGTTTAGCTACAGTCGAGAATTTGGACTGTAGCTAAACGAGTTATCCACAGAACGAATGCAACCCCTAGTAACCAGCCCCGGATAGCGCTAGCTTCAGTGCATGGAACACCACACCAGCAGGCAACGCGAACTTGCGCTTCCCCTGAAGCTCTCTGACGCCCAAACACTTGGCTTGAAACAGTCAGACCTCAAACCAGTGACCCTGCACGGGCACAAATTGCGTGGCGTTTACACGTCTAAACGGCACACACAAACCGTCACCGTTCCGCAGTGGGCTGCCCAAGACCCACTTTGGTGGACGCTATTTACCCAGCTCAGAACCGTAACGGCCGGTATTCCATATGCGATGGTCACAGGGAATAGCGCCGCATATTTGCGTGGGCTCCCGGTTCAACCTCGGCCACAGCTCGATATCGCGGTACCTCAACACGCAGGCGTCATCAAACGTCCTGGCGTCAATACTTTCCGCGTCTCCAACACAGCGTCAGTGGAGAAAGCAGGCCTGCGGGTTCACGACCTCGGCGGGATTCTCAGCATCATTGCACGGCAGGAGCCTGTGGAAAACATGGTTGCGGTTCTTGATGCAGTCCTGGGTCCATGGCGCAGGCCAGCTGAAATGACGCGTGCTGAACTTCAAACGCTCATCAACTCTCTCCCCCGAGGCCCCTCCTTGTCCACGCTCAAACAGGCGTGTGCGTTGGCGCGCGAAAGGGTCGCGTCACCACAGGAAACTCGGCTACGGCTGGCATTGGTGCGGGCTGGCGTACCGGAGCCGGAGGTGGCGCCCCCGGTGTGGATCGAAAAGTTTGGCCGGTTCGTCCACCCGGACTTAGCCTTCTCGTTTGCAAAACTCGCGATCGAATACGAAGGTCGCCACCACTTTGAGCTCACTCACCAGGTCCTGCAGGACACTGAACGGTACTACCAACTAGGCCTGTTGGGGTGGACGGTGATTCGAGTGACGTCGTTGCACAGTTTCGACTCAGTGGTGGCCAAGGTGAAGGAATTTTTGGGGCTGTAATTCGCCGAGGTGTCACCCGGCCGTCATTGAAGTGTCGCCGAGGTGGCAGCCGACTTTGGAAACGCTTCGGGCGCCACAGCAACTGCTGTGGCGCCCGAAGCGTTTCCCGTATGTGGGTAGGTTGGCTCGTTAGGCCTTACCGATCACGTCGAACTTTGCGTTCGCGGTGATTTCGTCGTGTACGCGCACGGTTGCAACGTAGGATCCGGAGGTCTTGACGTGGCCGGTCAAGGCTACCTGACGGCGGTCAAATTCGTGACCGGTGGATTCTTTGAGTGCGTCTGCAACGAGGACGGGGGTGACGGCACCAAAGAGGCGTCCGCCCTTTCCGGCCTTCATTTCGATGCGCGCAACAGTGGACTCGAGCTTGTTCTTGAGTTCCACAGCGGCTTCGCGGTCAGCGATCTGACGGGCTTGACGCGCTTTACGCAGTGTTTCAACCTGCTTTTCTGCGCCTGCGGTCCATGGTGAAGCCCAGCCGCGAGGAATCAGCAGGTTGCGTGCGTAACCAGCCTTGACGTCGACGACGTCACCAGCTGCACCCAGTCCATCAACTTCCTGGTTAAGAATGACTTTACGAGTAGGCAATGTTCTTCCCTTCTACCTCAGCGGTTTGAGCTCGTGTAGGGCAGAAGTGCCATTTCGCGAGCGTTCTTAACTGCCTTGGCGATCAGGCGCTGTTCCTGGACGGATACACCAGTGACGCGACGCGCACGGATCTTTCCGCGGTCAGAAATGAACTTGCGCAGAGTTGCTGTGTCTTTGTAGTCGATCGAAGCAGCTTCGCCCGGCTTGAGCGGGTTTGCCTTCTTCTTGATCGGCTTCCGGATTTCCGGCTTTGCCATTTTTATCTCCTGTTGAAAAGTTTGTTAGAACGGTGGTTCTTCGTTCGTGGGGTTGCCCCATCCGCCTTGGTTGCCCTGTGGCCGTGATGACTGCCACGGGTCGTTGTCCTGGTTTCCGCCGCCACTTGCTGAGTTGTTCCAGCCTCCGCCGGACTGCCTCTGGCCGTCATAGCCACCGGCCCCGCCGGAGTTGTTCCAGCCAGAGCCACCCTGGTTACCTTGACCGCCTGCGCCACCGGGTCCGCCCTGGTTTCCGCCTCCGTATCCACCGCTACGTTCGTTGCGTGACACGTTCGCGGTTGCGTATCGAAGGCTCGGACCCATTTCGTCGACGTCGAGTTCGAAGACGGTGCGTCGGTCTCCCTCTTTCGTGTCGAATGTGCGCGACTTGAGTCGTCCTTGTACCACCACGCGGGTGCCGCGGGACAGTGACCCAGCCACGTTTTCGGCGAATTCGCGCCACACTGAGCAGCGCAAGAAGAGGGTTTCCCCGTCTTTGAACTCGCCCGAGGCGCGGTCAAAGGTGCGTGGAGTTGATGCCACGGTGAAGTTGGCTACTGCCGCACCGTTGGGGGTGAATCGCAGTTCAGGGTCAGCGGTCAGGTTTCCTACAACGGTGATGACGGTGTCGCCAGCCATGGGCACTCCTTTGAGAAGACGTTTTCGTTTAATCTACGCTCGTTTTATCAAACGATAGTGAGATTAAGCGGATGTGTGCGAGCTAGTTTTACTTAGCGTCCGGGCGAACAATCTTGGTACGTACCACGGTTTCGTTGATGCCAAGCTGGCGGTCAAGTTCCTTCGTGGTGTCTGGGGTTGCAGTGAAGTCGATAACCACGTAGTAGCCTTCCGACTTCTTCTGGATTTCGTACGCGAAGCGACGACGTCCCCAGATGTCTACGTTGTCCACGGTTCCGCCTTCTGCGGGGATGACGTGGAGCAGCTTTTCAACAGTGGATTCTACGGAACGCTCGTCGAGTTCCGAGTCCAGAATGAGCATCAGCTCATATTTACGCACGTGTAACCCACCTCCTTTGGTCTTTACGGCCATGGTCGGTCCATGGCAGGAGGGTAAATGCGTGTATGCGGGCTCTCAATTGCCAAGAGCACACAGACCTGACAATTCTAGTTGGCTAGTGAATATAGGGCAACCGCCGAGGTGGTGGTCACCTAGGAGCCTACTTTCGGCTTCACAGAGGTCGCGGGCTCGGAGTCCACGAAAATGCGAACGCGGTCCCCACGTTCACTGCACACGTACGACACCATGAGCCCCACGAGCCCTAGCCGCACGATAGTCAAAAACGCCAACCACGCGTCACTCAGACCCGTGGCCTTTTCCATATGGAACGCAACGTTGAGGTTCACCGCAATGAGGAGGGCCACCTCGGCCAGATTCCACGCCAGGTGCGCCCACACCTGCGGGACAATCAACGCAAAGAACGGCAGGGCCCACAGCGCCAAACTGGTTGGCGACGACGGAAGCAACAATAGCGCCCACCCCACCAACACACTGACGAGCAACGCAAACGACGGCCGCCCCGCACGGTCCTTCCGCAACAACACCACCGTCAGCGCCACGGCAACTACCCACGCCACAAGCGACAGCACCACAAGCACGCTGTGATCAATCCGTGAGCCCACCAAAGAGCCCACCGAACCCCACGTGACAGCAGTCGAAAAAGCCTGCCGAATCCGCTCGGTGAGTGCGGCGTCGAGCATCACCAAAAGACCCAAAAGAATGGTCGCCACGCCAGCGAGGCTCATCGCATCGCTCTTTCGCCCAGCCCACAAAAGCCACGAGACAAGTGCGGCCCCCACAAACAAAGCGAACGGTTGCACGAGGATCGCCACCACAACAGCGATCCCAGCCATCACAGGAGCCCCATTCACAGGAGACTCACCGCGCCGCTCCAACAAAAGAAACCACGCACCAACAATGAACGTAATTCCCACTGGGTCGAATGACTGGCCAAGCGTCAGCGCAATCATCGGCGAGGCAAAAACGAACACCAGCCATTGGCGCCCCACAACCGCAAAAACCCGAAACAACAAACACCCCGTGACAATCCACGCCACTGCGTTCACCCCCACGACCAGCATCATCGCTATAGTGGCACCACCGTCTGATCCAAACGCGCGCACAAAGTAATCGGTGAACACACTTGTTGCGATCAACTGTTTAGTGGCATCCGTGTTGGGGATGCCGGGTGCGCCCAGGGCTGTAGCCAACGGCGACTGACACACTCGAAACACCGCACCGGGAAGTTCGTATCCGTTGCCAAAGCACGGTGCCTGTTTAAAAACACCCGCAATTACGTTGAGGAACAACAACGCCAGCAACGTAACCGCATTCGTGATCGAGTAGCGGCGGTCCGCCGGACCTACGAATTTTCCTCGCGGTATGCCCGCAAGTTCAGCAGGTGAGTACATGGATGTCGCCTTCACTCGTTACTTCTACTCCGAGGAAGTTGAAGATTTCGAGGACTTCGATTTACTACTGGAGCTACTCTTGGATTTTGACTTCTTAGGTTCCTTTTTCTTAGGCGGAGTGTTACCTTTTTCGCCACTCGACTTGTCTCCACCCGACTTCTTCTTTTCGGAACCGCTATCTTCGGACCCACCAAAGTCGCCCGACTCGCTACCCGAGTCCTTACCCTTGTCACCCGAGTCTCCGGAATCGCCGGAGTCATCCGAATCGTCTGATTCCTTCTGGTCTTCTTCAGACTTCTTTTCCTCGTCCTTCTTGCCCTCGTCGTCCTTCTTGTCTTTCTTGCTGTAACGCTTCTTGTTGGAAGAACCAGAGGATCCAGACGAACCGCTATTAGACGAAGACTTAGACACACCAGACTTGTTCTTTGGTCGATCCTTGTCAGGCAGATCAGGTCGCTTAGGGAACTTGCTCTTGGGCTGCCCCTCCAAAGCGTCGCTCATGTAACGCGTCCACACTTGGATGGGGAACGACCCACCTGTCACTTCACCGCGTCCACCGTAGGAACCGATCTTCTGCGGACGTCCTTTTTCGTCTTCACGGAACAGCGACACGGCAGTCGCCAGTTCTGGGGTGTACCCCACGAACCATGCGGAATACGCATCCGAGGACGTACCCGTCTTACCGGCCGCTGGGCGTCCCAGGTTTTGCGCGTACGATCCCGACCCACTCTGAACCACCTGCGACAAGGCGTACGTGGTTTCAGCCATGATGTCTTGTTCGAACTTGCGTTCACCCTTGGTGTCGGGTTTATACAGCGATTCACCGCTCGAATCGACGGCTTCGCGCACAAAGTGAGGTGACCGGTAGACACCTTCAGCTGCGAAGGTTGAGTAAGCCGAAGCCATCAGCAGGGTCGTTGGGCTCGCAGTACCCAGCACGTTCGAGGCGTTGTCTTCGAGCCCGTACTTGTCTTTGGGCAAGCCCGCACGAACAGCGACATCGCGGGTCTTATCCGGTCCAACATTGATGTTGAGCTGCGCGTACGCCGTGTTGATGGAGCTCTGTGTCGCCTTGAGCAACGTCACCGAACCATAGGACGCACCACCGTAGTTCTCTGGCGTCCACGGGTGACCGTTGTTGGGGAAGGTGACGGGCGATCCGCGGAACGAGTCATTTAGGCGGTAGCCAGCTTCCAACCCCGCTACCAGCGCAAACGGCTTAAACGTGGACCCCGCCTGTGCGGTGTCCTGCGTGGAGTTGTTCTGCATCCGCTCAAAGTACTTGGGCCCACCGTAAAAGGCTTTGACCTCACCAGTTGCAGGGTCAATCGACGTCAAACCTGCGTGCATACCCTTTTTCATCTTGGGTAGCGTGTCGATCGCGTCCTGAGCGTCACGCATCCGGTCGCGGTTGAACGTGGACGTGATCTTCATTCCACCACGGTCAATTTGGTCGTCGGTCATCCCCTGGTTCTTCAGTTCGGACCGAACGGCGTCCATCATGTAGCCAGCCTGCCCCAAAAGTTCATTGTCAGACCGTGGCTTTTTCACCTCGGGCATTTGCGCGTTCTTCGCGTCTTCCTTGGTGATGTAGCCGTTTTCAGCCATGTTGTTCAGCACGTACCGGAAACGGTTTTCGTACCGTTCCGGATTTTCGGATGGGTCAGCCAGGCTGGGCTGCTGGATCATCGCCGCCAGCAAGGCTGACTGTTCTACCGTGAGTTCTTTCGCCGAGGTGTCAAAGTAGTTGTGTGCCGCGACTTCAATTCCGTAGGACTTACGTCCCAGGAAGATGGTGTTGAGGTAATCGGCCATGATCTGGTCTTTTGACTTCTCTTGGTCGATCTTGATCGCGATGAACATTTCTTTGAGCTTACGCGTAAGCGTTTTCTCGTTGGTCAAGTAGTAGTTCTTGACGTACTGCTGTGTGATTGTGGAACCACCACCGGCGTAGTTGTCGGTGATGACACCCACGGCGGCACGAGACAGACCCTTGACACTGATACCGCGGTTTTCATAAAACGACTGATCTTCTGCGGCAATCGCGGCCTGTTGCATGGTGGGTGAAATGTCCTGAATGTCTACGCTCTTCCGGTCTTCAACTTTGAAGGTACCGATCACGGTTTTACCGTCGTCGTAGTACACGGTCGACGTCTGCCCTGCAGCCGCGGCGTTGGGCTCAGGAATTGACGTGCTCAAATAACCAACGGTGAAAAGGCCAATGATCAGAACAAACCCGGTCAAAATACCTAGTCCCACCAAGCGCACTGACGGGATCCACTTAGCGAATCCCGTGTGCCCTGCACGTGGGTAGTTCAGTAGGCTCTTGGTTTGATCTTTTCGCGTCCGCGTCCCCACGCGTCTCCCTTCACCACAACGGTCATTGCGTTTAGCCCCACTACTCTGGCATTCAAAGTTGAGAGTTTACTTGGTTTAAGTATGTATAAGCCTTGGAGCATATCTGGGACCCGGTAAAACACAAGCGGTCCACTCACATTGTCGCATGTGAGTGGACCGTTTGGTGATTAAGTGACCCCGGCCGAGGTGTGTGTCACCTTACATTGAAAAGCGAGCTAGCCCTTGAGTTCAGGGAAGTCGGTGTCCGCGTATTCCTGTCCCGTCACGGTGGGGTCACCGAAGTCTGGGTGCAACTGCTGTTCGCGTGTGCGCAGTTCAACACGACGGATCTTTCCAGAAATGGTCTTGGGGAGTTCTGTGAACTCGATGCGGCGGATGCGCTTGTATGGCGCCAGTTCCGCGCGGCAGAAGCGCAGGATTTCCTTTGCCGTTTCTGGACCAGGTTCAATTCCGGGTGCCAAAACCACATACGCCTTAGGCACAGCGAGTCGAACTGGGTCAGGCGAAGGAACAACCGCCGCTTCGACCACGTATTCGTGTTCAATGAGAACGCTTTCGAGTTCGAACGGTGACAGGCGGTAGTCCGACGCCTTGAACACGTCATCTGCGCGGCCCACGTAGGTAATGTAGCCGTCGGCGTCCCTGGCTGCGACGTCACCGGTGTGGTAGACACCGTCAGCAAACGCCTCAGCGGTCTTGGCTTCGTTGTTCCAGTAACCCTGCGTGAGGCCCACTGGGCGAGGGTCGAGGGTCAAGCAGATTTCACCTTCGTCGCCCAGTTCGCCTGTGGCAGGGTCACGCAGAACCACATTGAAGCCAGGCAACTGGCGTCCCATGGATCCGGGTTTCATGTGCTGACCTGGGGAGTTACCGATCTGCAGAGTCGTTTCCGTCTGACCGAAACCGTCGCGAATAGTGACGTTCCAGTGGTCTTGAACGCGCTGGATAACTTCCGGGTTGAGCGGTTCACCGGCACCCAAGGCCTTGGTGGGCGGGGTCTTCAGTTCGCGCAGATCGGCCTGGATGAGCATGCGCCATACGGTGGGAGGCGCACAGAACGAGGTCACTCCCACCCGCTCCATGACGCTCATGAGCTTGGAGGCGTCAAAGCGCGAGTAGTTGTAGAGGAATACACACGCTTCCGCGATCCATGGGGTGAAAATGTTGCTCCACGCGTGCTTGGCCCATCCGGGAGAGGCCACGTTGAGGTGAACATCGCCGGGTTCCAGTCCCATCCAGTACATGGTGGAAAGGTGCCCCACCGGGTAGGACACGTGGGTGTGTGCCACCATCTTGGCTTTCGATGTGGTTCCCGAGGTGAAGTACAGCAACATCAGATCGTCGGCTTTGCTCTGACCTTGGGGGTCGAACTGGGTTGGCGCGTCCACATAGTTCGCGTATGCGAAGTCACCTTCGCGTGCAGGTTCGGCTCCTACCACAATGCGTACGAGTGGGTGTTCGACGTCGTCGAACTTGGCGCAGTCCTGTTCGTTGGCAACGACGAACTGAGCCTCTCCGCGTTCTGCGCGGTCTGACAGGTCAATAGGTCCCAGCTGTGTGGTGGTGGGCATGATGACCGCACCCAGTTTGATGCCTGCGAGCATGGTTTCCCACAGTTCCACCTGGTTAGTGAGCATGACCATGATGTGGTCGCCACGCTTAACCCCGCAGCTGCGCAGGTAGTTCGCCAGTTTGTTGGATCGTTCAGAAAGTTCTTGGTAGCTCCACTTTCCTTCTGCCCCGTCTTCTTCCACGATCCACAGAGCAGGGTTGTCGTTGCCTTGCGCAATCTGGTCAAACCAGTCCAGAGCAAAGTTGAAGTTCTCAAAGCGTGGCCAGCTGAACTGTTCACACGCGGCGTCGTAGTCTTCACGAAGGTTGATCAGCAGGTCACGTGCCTCACGAAACTGCTCTGTTTGTGGGTTCATCCGGCTCTCCTATGACGAATGTGCTCTAACGCACAATATACCTTACGGTTTCCGCTCCGCCTTTGAATCCGGTTTTACAGTTTCCCACCAGTTGAGAAGCTGAACCCGAGCTTCGTCATACGACAGTGGCCCGTGTTCCATCCGAATCTCGAGCATGTGCTTATATGCACGACCAACGACTGGCCCCGGAGTGATCCCCAGGATCTCCATGATTTGCTGACCGTTGAGATCTGGGCGAATCGCACCAATCGCTTCCTTCTGTGCGAGCGCTTCGATTCGACGCTCAAGATCGTCATAAGCGAAGGCCAAACGTTCAGCCTTGCGACGGTTGCGCGTCGTGACATCCGACCGGGTAAGAATGTGTAACCGAGTAAGTAGGTCACCCGCATCGGTGACGTAACGTCGTACGGCTGAGTCGGTCCAGCCGGCGTCGCCATAACCGTAGAACCGCAAGTGAAGTTCAACCAGGCGAGCCACCTTGGTGGTGGTTTCCTTATCGAAGTTCAGGGCCTTCATGCGGGAGCGTGTGAGCTTAGCGCCCACCACATCGTGATGGTAGAACGTCACCGCTCCCCCAGGTGCAAACTTCCGGGTTGCAGGCTTCCCCACATCGTGCATGAGCGCTGCAAAGCGAACAATGAAGTCAGGAGCCGTGAACTCCGGATCCACGGTGGCTTTCTTCGCAGTGTCTTGAGCCTGCTCAGCTACCGACTCACCCACGTCACCTTCAGCGTTTTGCATCGCACGCTTTGCGTACTCTGTTTCAAGCTGAACCGCTTGACGTAACACCGTGAGGCTGTGCTGATACACATCCTTGTGGCGGTGGTGTTCATCACGCTCCAAACGCAATCCAGACACCTCGGGAAGAATATGGTCAGCCAAACCTGTATTCACAAGGGCGTCGATTCCAGCCCACGGTTCAGCACCCACAATGAGTTTGGTCAACTCATCGCGCACGCGTTCAGCTGAAACGATCGCAATGCGGTCTGCCATATCGGACATAGCCGCACGCACCTCGGGCGCCAATGAAAAACCCAACTGTGACACAAACCGCGCCGCCCGCATCATGCGCAACGGGTCATCAGTAAAACTGGTCGTAGCACTCCCAGGGGTAGTGATTGTGCGACTCTCTAGCGCGCTCAGTCCGTTGTACGGGTCCACGAATGTGCGGCTCGGCAGGCGCACCGCCATGGCGCCGATCGTGAAATCCCTGCGCACCAAATCGTCGTCCAGATTGTCGCCAAATGCCACTGTGGGT
The DNA here is from genome assembly GCF_022346365.1 of Brevibacterium sp. ACRRH. NCBI lineage: Bacteria > Bacillati > Actinomycetota > Actinomycetes > Micrococcales > Brevibacteriaceae > Brevibacterium > Brevibacterium sp. ACRRH. Next base: position 177,672 of record NZ_JAKRMN010000002.1, on the reverse strand, counting down.
TTACGGGATTGCGGGTCGTAAGAATCGGCACGATACGTGGTGATCTCTACCTGATAACCCCGCTTCATCATGCCAATCGTGCCGAACTTCCGGCCAATGTCCCAGTAGGTATCGGCCCACGGTGCAATGATCTTCTCAATGTCATCGGGCCGGGCGTCAGTGGTGAAATCTAAATCTGGGATCTCCCGCCCCAGCAACGCATCGCGTACCGAACCACCCACTAAAGCAAGCTCAAAACCTGCCTGGTCAAAACGGTTACCAAGCTCGCCCACAATTGGATCGAGTGAGTCCAGTACATCCATGAGCCGGACATGCGCTTCCGCAGCAAACACGAGGTTCCTTTCTTCCTGCGTCCCATGAAAGATTACACGCCTAGGGAATCTTCAAACTAGCAACGTAGGGTGGAAGCATGAGCAGACCACGTCCACGACCGGGCCGTTTCCCGGCCCTTTCACGCACAGTGGAGGAAACCTCCGCTGGTGGAATCGTGGTCAACCTCAACTCTCCAGCGCTTGAAGTCGCAGTTATTGCGCGAATTAACCGTGCCGGTCGCCTTGAATGGTGCCTACCTAAGGGACACTTGGAGGGTGAAGAAACACCCGCCCAAGCAGCAATGCGCGAAGTCGCAGAAGAGACCGGAATCGTGGGAAAAGTTTTAGCGCCCTTAGGCAGTGTGGACTACTGGTTTTCCGCGGCAGGTTTCCGTGTACACAAGGTCGTCCACCATTTTCTGCTCCGCGCAATCGGTGGCGAACTCACCATTGAAAACGACCCCGACCAAGAAGCTGTTGCCGCCGCATGGGTGCCATTCGACGAACTGCCCCAACGCTTGTCATTCGCTAACGAACGACGCATCGTCATCGCAGCCCGCCACGTTCTTCCGCGTTTCGACCTGTCATGAAAATCCTGACCACGCTAGGCTCACTGCTTCTAGCCTTACTGCTCATCGTCACGCCTTCCACCGGGGCCATAGCGCAACCCAACACCCCCACCCCAAAGCCCACTAGCAGCGAAGAGGCAGCAACCACCTCGGCGACCATCCACATCACCGATGTCACCCCCTGGATGGACGAAAACGGCACCTTTAAACTTGCCGGCAAGATCGAAGCGAAAGCCAACATCAAGGACCCCCGGCTGAGCTTGCGTATGACCCGCAACTCACTCCCAAGCGTGGACTCGGCACGTACGTGGCAAGAAGGAAAGATCACCGGGACCCGCCAAATCGCCACCGCCCAAAAACTCCCCAAAGAACTGCGGGCGGGCACCACCACCTCGTTCACCTTCGAACTCAAACCAACCGAAATGGGACTGCGAAAAGGGAGCCCCTTGACCTCGTGGGGCGTTCGCGGGCTGGCAGTCACCTTGAACGGCGACAGCGAAGACGACACAGTTGCGAAACCTCGGACCACATTCACGACGTGGTACCCCCACCCCAAAATCGACCCCACGCGCATCAACATGCTGGTGCCCATCACCATGACCGGGTACAGCGAGGACGGGCTCATCAGCCAAGACGAACTCGCCGGGGCCACAGAAAGCGGACCACTCAAAACCGCACTCGACACCGCCCGTGCCTACCCAGACACCACGCTGGCGATCGACCCCAGGGTGATCGAATCGGTCGACCGGGTCCTCAACCCGCCACAGGTCGAACAACCGGAACAAACCGCGGAACCACAGGACCCGGAAGAACCGCCCAGTAGCATCTCTACCTGGTGGGACGAGCTGAAGAAAGAAGCCGAATCTTCACAGGTCATAGCCCTCCCCTGGGCCGACGCCGATCTGGTTGGCCTGCAACAACAGGGCTTAGACAACTACCAAAAGGAAGCCCTGCGCTCACGCTCCGTCGTGAAAGACCACTTCCCCAACGCCCTCGACTCCTGGGCCTGGGCCGGGACGGGGAGCGCCAGCATGCAAGGTCTGGCCCAGTTCGCCAACGACGGCGTCACCAACGTCATGCTCAGCGACGCTCAGCTCCCCACCCGCGACGGTGGATCCGTCAACGCCGTCCAACACCTCTGGAAACGCGACAGCGCAACCGTCCCACTCACACCCGTTCCACGAGAACGCAAGCCGGACATGACAACCGTTGCCACCTCGGCGAGCTTGGGCGAAAGTTTTGTCACCCCCGATTCCACCCGAGCCACCCGCGTCGCTGAACTCACAGCCAAAAGCGCACTCGTCACCAATGAGCGCCCGTTTGACCAGCGGTCTCTGGTTGTAGCACTCCCCCGAGGTGGCGCCCAGAAAACGTGGACCGACCAGGTTCGCACGCTGTCGTCCCTGCCGTGGGTCAAGCCACAGTCATTTGACGACACCCTGAAAGCTGAACCCGGCACCCGCCTTCCACTCGAAGACGGCAACGTGCCGCCCAACATCAGCACCGCACTCAACGACCTCAAGGAACCGGGGGCACACTTGAGTGAATTCTCGTCATTGTTCACGGAACGCGAAGACGTGCGACAGGAGTTCAACCGGTCGGCACTGACGTGTGCCTCCGTGTCGTGGCGAACCCAACCCAGTGTGAAGACGTGTGCCAAGAACTTCACGAAGTCGGCAGACTCCATCATGTCGGGGCTCAGCATTGAACGCGGGTCGAACGTCCTTTTGGTCACGGGCGAGAAGACCACTATCCCCGTCACGATTCACAACACCACCCGACACTCAGCCCGGTTGCGTGTGCGCATCAGTTCCGCGTCCCCGCAGCTGAAGGTGGGTGACTCTCCCCTGGTTGACATTCCGTCCGGGCAACGAGCTCGTGTCGAAGTGCCTGTCACGGGAATCGCAAACGCAAACCTCAACACCACGATCCATATCGTCGCGACCGACGGCTACACCGTGCGTGACTCGTCTCCCCTGCAAGTCCAGGTGCGAGTTGACTGGGAAAACATCGGTATAGCGGCCATTGGTATTTCGCTGTCGGTCGTTTTTGTGGTTGCATTGTTCTTCTCTGTGCGTCGCGGTCGCCCCAAGATTCCAAAGAGTCAGCTCGAGGCTGCTCTGGCCCGCGCCGAACAGTAGCTGTAGTTTTTACTCACGTTTTTCTGACAGTCGAAAGGGCAGTCCGTGGCATCGATGTCATCGCTTGCGAAATCCTCAGCGCTCATGACCGCGGGTACGCTGGTTTCGCGCGTTCTGGGTCTGGTGAAGACTGTTCTCCTCACCGCCGCGATCGGGTTGGCAATTGGTGGTGCCGCTGACGCTTTCGACGTCGCCAACAAGGTGCCCAACAACCTGTACATGTTGCTGGCTGGCGGTATTCTCAACGCGGTTTTGGTGCCGCAGATTGTCCGCGCGTCGAAGCAGGCTGACGGTGGGGCCGACTACATTAATCGCCTGCTCACCCTGTCGATTCTGCTTCTGGCCGGTTTCACCGCGATCGCTACTCTGGCGGCGCCTCTTCTTGTGCGCATATACGCCAGCCCCACGTGGGATGCCGACAAGATCGCACTGGCGGTCGCCTTTGCCTACATTTCTCTGCCCAAGATCTTCTTCTTTGGTCTGTACACCATGTTGGGTCAAGTGCTCAACGCAAAGGAGAACTTTGGGCCGTACATGTGGGCTCCCGTTCTTAACAACGTGGTGTCCATTGCGGGCCTGGGATTGTTCATTTTCTTGTTTGGCCCCGGCGACATGGGGCAACACGCGGTGGGGACGTGGGATGCCACCAAAATTTGGGTGATTGCCGGAACCGGAACCCTGGGCGTTGTGGCCCAGGCGCTCATTCTCATTTGGCCGTTGAAGAGGATCGGCTTTAAGTACACTCCTACTTTCGGGTTCCGAGGTGTGGGTTTGGGTACCGCTGGCAAGGTAGCCGGATGGACGTTCGCCGCCGTGCTGGTGGGTCAGTTGGGCTTCATTGTGACCTCGCAGGTTGCGTCTACCGCGTCGTCCACCGGCACCGAGGTGACCCCCTCCTTGGCGGCGTACACGGCGGCTTACATTACTTTCATGCTTCCGCACTCGCTGGTCGCGGTATCACTTTCTACCGCCCTGTTTACTGATTTGTCGCAGTCGGCAGCTGACCACAACGACGAGAAGCTGGTTGATACGTATACCCAGGGTGTACGGGTTGTAGGGTTTGTCAACACGTTCTTCACCGTGGCGTTTATTGTGCTGGCGGCCCCCATGTCCATGGTCATGGCCGGTGCAAACCAGACGCAGGCACAAGCGGTGGGGCTCATTGTCATCGCCATGATTATTGGGCTCATTCCGTTTAGCGGGATGTACCTCACGCAACGTGTTTTCTATGCGTATGAAGATGCTCGGACACCGTTTTGGATTCAGGTCCCCCAGATGATTGTCCAATCGGCTGGAGTGATCGCATCGGCTTTCCTCCCCAAGCAGTACATCGTCGCTGGAATTGGTGCGTCCATGTCCGTGGGATACATTTTCGCCCTGGCTCTGGCCGTGTGGTGCTTACGCAAACGTCTACCGTCACTTCCGATTGCACCTACCCTATTTGCGCATATTCGATTTGGACTCGCTGGTGTGGTCAGTGGCGCGGTTGGGTTCGCTATGATGTGGTTCCTCCCAGACACCATGTGGGCTGGGCGTGGACGCGCGTTCATTGTGTGCGCTGTCATCGGTTGCGTCATGTTGGCGGTGTTCATGCTGGCCGCGTGGCTGATCCGGGTTCCGGAAATGCGTTCTTTGGTCACAACGGTTCGCGCCAAGTTAGGGCGATGAGCAATGCCGTGTACGACAGGGCGAAACTGTTTGCCGTGTACAGCTCAGTGGCGGGACGAACAGCGTTTGCAGTCCGTTAAGATGACATGAGCAGGAGGTGAGGAAACTGCCACAGATTCAACGAGGCACAGCCATTGCGGACCGGTACGTCGTGTCCGAAATTCTGCGTCCCTGGCTGGTGGATTTCCCCGAACGCGGATCAATCCTTTTAGCACTCGACGCCATCTTGGATGTTCCTCGTATCGTCTATGTTTCTCCTGCTGAATACTCCGGGCCACTGCTCGAACGGGCCGGGCGTAGCGCGCTCCTCACTGACCCTCGTGTGCCAGCCATTGAAGACGCGGGCACGTGGAATGACTTCGACTATGTTGTGGTCGAACGCACCGGTGGCACATCGCTTGCCCGCGTACTCGCCCATGGCCCATTAGACGCGTCCGTTGCAACCGCCGTGGTAGGTGAACTCGCCACTGTTTTGACGCACGCAGCTTCCCGAGGTCTCCACCACGGAGTCCTAGGACCTGAGTCTGTTGCAATCACCGCCGACGGTGACGTTGTCATCCGGGGAATCTCCATCGATTCGGCCGTTGCCCAGGAACCCCTCAACCTGGGCACCGAGCACATGACCGAATCCGAACTCAGCCGAACGGACGCACGCTCGCTCGTCGCTATCCTCTACGCGTGCCTCACTGGAAAATGGCCGGGTGACGAAGAACGGGCGGGACTTGCCGCCTCGGGACGCAAGAACAACAGAATCTTGCCCGTGAGCCACTTTGTGGACACGGTGCCCGAATCAATCGAAGAGTTCGCCTCCGGAGTCATGGGTGAACAGGACCCCGGGCCCCGCTCCCCCAGTGAAGTTGTGCGGTTCTTAGAGCCGTGGGACGCCAGGCTCCTCACAACGATCGACCAGTCTTCACGCACTGAAGATGAACTTTTTTCGGTTCGTGACCACGACTCACAAACCGTTGTGGCGCCCGAAACGGAAGGCGACGCAAAGTCCGACCACTCCCCCGGCGCGTCACCGGCCCAACTTGCGGTGGCGCTGGAACGCATTGGGCTCACTCGTCCCGGAATGCACGGGGCGGCCGCCGGGGTTAACTCCAGTCACCCGGAACGCTACGCCGACCGCATCCAGATGCGACGCGCAAGCACGTTCCCCATTGCTGCCGACAAGTTGCCGCAAGTCGACGAATGGTCGGAAGAACACCCGCAAGGGCCCGGTGACGTGTCCGAGACCGACCCGCACCAGACCGCACGCATTATGGATCGCGATGCAGCGTTTGGCGACCGTGCCGATAGTGACCAGGGTGACGTCGACTGGTCAGACGGTGACTGGGAGGCCAGTAGTGATGTTGACGACGCAAATGGTGCTTCTGGGGCCGTAGCAGAGGCGGATGCTCTCGGGGACTCCGTTGATGCCGGTCCTGCGTCTGAGGACGCCCAAGGCGATTCCGACAGCGGAAACGACTGGTTCATGGGTGGCGTTTTCCAAACCCGTGAACAAGCCTTTGCTCGGCAACAAGCCGAATTTGAACGCGAACGCCAACTGGAGCGGCAGGCACGGGAACGTGCCCAGCGGGCACAGGCGGCGACCGCCTCGGCGGCGGCCACACCGGCTAACGACAATGGGGACAATGAGACCGAGGTGGCTCACGCCTCTGAGAACGACCGCGACGCACGGCCCGCTGGTGTTGCTTCCGCTGGCGCGGGTTCTGCCGAGGTCGCAGCAGCAAGCACTGGAAACGCCAAAGCTCAGGAGCCAGCAAAGCAACCGGCTGGTTCGGAGCCTGCTCACACATCCCAGGCACACCCCGACAAACGTGGCAAGCGTCGTTTTGGTGTGTTGTTTGGGGTTGTCGCAATCATCGCAGCGCTCGTCTTGGTAGGCGTAGTGATTGTGCGATCAGTGGGGTCAGGGTCTGACGAATCCGCTACCGCACCACAGGAGAACCACCAAAAGCCTCAGGACCAGGGCCAGGGAGACGACCAAAGTGACGACTCAGGCGAGCAGGAACCGCCTGCGGAAGAAGAACCACAGGGCCCTGCACCTCAGATCAAGAAGGCCACTCCCCTAGATCCCGAAGGTGATGGCAAAGAGGGAAACTCGAAAGCGAAGAATCTGATCCCTGGTGAGCGTGGCAGTTGGGAGACCGACCGTTACAACTCCAAGGACTTTGGCCAGCTCAAAAAGGGAGTGGGAATTGCCCTTGAGCTTAAGGAACGCACCAAGGTGAAAGAAGTTGGTGTTGAATCTGAAGTCGGCGGTGGCTCCTTCGACATCCTTGTTGGAACCGACAAGGATGTCGACAAGGCTCAAAAAGTGGGGTCCGGCGAGTTCCAAAAAGGTAAAGTGACCACTGTAAAGATTGATGAACCCGCTGAAGCTACCCACGTGTTCATTTGGGTTTCCGAACTTCCCAAAGCCGGCAACGGTTACCGTGCCGTCATTCCCAACGTCTCACTGTCTTAAGTTGTTGGGTAGCTGGTATACGGAATAACTCGGTAACGCACAGTGTTGCCTTGAACGACAAAGGAGATCAATGACTCAGACACAACTCGTCATCGTAGGTTCAGGGCCAGCCGGCTACACTGCCGCCGTCTACGCTGCCCGTGCCGGCCTATCCCCCGTCGTTATTGCCGGATCAGTGACAGCCGGTGGTGAACTCATGAACACCACTGATGTCGAAAACTTCCCCGGGTTCCCAGAAGGTATCCAGGGGCCGGACCTCATGGAGAACATGCGCCAGCAAGCTGAGCGCTTTGGTGCACAGGTCGTGTATGACGACGTAGCTTCGATTGACTTCGCACCAGGAGCACACAAGCTGACCACCGCACTTGGAAGCGAATACACAGCGCAAGCAGTCATTCTGGCTACGGGATCGGCCTACCGTCACTTGAACGTACCCGGTGAAGACCAGCTATCCGGACACGGTGTGAGCTGGTGCGCCACCTGTGACGGTTTCTTCTTTAAGGACCAGCACATCGCGGTTGTAGGTGGAGGCGACTCCGCACTTGAAGAAGCGACCTTTCTGACCCGTTTCGCTTCAAAGGTGACACTCATCCACCGCAGGCAGGAATTCCGTGCTTCAGTGGCTATGCAAAAGCGCGCTCAAGAAGACCCCAAGTTGGAGTTCCTCCTGGATTCCGAGGTGGCAAGTATCAACGGTGACACCTCCGTGACCGGACTGACCGTTCGCAATACAGTCACCGGGGAAGAATCGGAACTGCCAGTCACGGGTTTGTTTGTAGCAATCGGCTCAGACCCACGCACTGATCTGTTCAAAGATACTCTTGATCTGCGCGAAGACGGCTACCTGGCCGTTGATGGACGTACTTCCAAGACGTCCGTCGAAGGTGTTTTCGCAGCAGGTGATGTCATTGACCCCGTCTACCGTCAAGCAGTCACAGCAGCAGGATCTGGCTGTGTGGCAGCCCTTGATGCTGAACACTACCTAGCCCAACTCACCGATCAGTCATAAGCAAAGGAGAAAACATGGCACAGGAAGTTACTGACGCAACATTCAAGGAAGAAGTCCTTTCGAGTGACCTTCCTGTTCTTGTGGACTTTTGGGCTCCATGGTGCGGTCCATGCCGCATGGTGAGCCCAATCGTTGACGAAATCGCCCAGGAACAAGCCGACAAACTCAAAGTCGTGAAGTTGAACACCGACGAGAACCTGGAAACGGCCTCGGCGTACGGCATCACCTCCATTCCAGCGTTGTACGTTTTCAAGGGTGGCGAGGTCGCCAAGACCATCGTTGGAGCACGTCCAAAGCCGGCATTGGAGCAGGAACTGGCCGAATTCATCGGCTAGTTCGTTGAGAACTCTTTCAGGGTGCCTGTTATAAACTCAACAGGCACCCTTCTTCACGATAAGGAGCACGACAGTTTTCACGATCCGTCCGGGCGATTCGAGCCCGTTAGTCGCAACAGTCAAAGCCCAGCTTCAGCGGTTGGGTTATGAGTGCGACCCCTCGTCGGAATTATTCGATCACCAGTTCGAATCTGTCATTTGTAGCTTCCAGCAATCACGTGGAATCGTTGTCGACGGCGTTATTGGACCCGAGACGCACAAGGAGCTTGATATTGCGCGCTACAAGCTGGGTGACCGTGTCCTTCGATATGACCCAGTGCGTCCATTGCAGGGTGACGATGTCACTGAGCTTCAACACCGGCTTTCGCGTTTGGGTGTCTATACCGAATCAGTCAGTTTTGAGTTTGGGCCTGCTACATATAACGCAGTGCGAGAAATCCAGAAGGAACTGGGCCTCTCCCCCGATGGCATCGTTGGACCGTCCACGTTGTCAGCCCTTTCGGCTGTGTATCGCCAGTCGTCGCATGGCAATCTGTGGGCACTCCAAGAACGCGCACGTGTAACTGCTTCTGGTGAGTCATTGAGCGGGCGCACCATTGTGATTGAGGCCGGTACAACTGCACGCGATTTTGTAAATACTACTGCCACCTCAGAAGCTCTCGAACAGGAGAGAATCTGGAGTGGCGACATCGCTTCACGTGTAGAGGGCAGATTGGGTGCTCTTGGAGCGTCGATCGTACACATCCCAAGTGACAAGCCGCATCTGGCGGATGATCTCGACGCCGCTGCGGTCGTCACCGTGAACCAGGACCACGCCCTCTCCCCTGCCCCAAACGGCATTGCTACCTTCTACTTTGGCCAGCACAAGGATTCCAATATGGTCTCCCCTATTGGCCGTTCTCTGGGTGGTCTCGTTCACCGCGAAGTCGTAGCTCGCACATCGCTTCTGGACTGTGGCGTTCATGCTCGCACATGGAAGAGCTTGCGAAACGTCGATGCTCCTAAGGTCCAGGTGTTTGCTGGATACATGTCTAATGCACACGACTGCGAACTGCTTTCTCAAACTTCAGTGCGCGACTCGATCGCTGAAGGCGTTTCAGTCGCCGTTCAGCGGTTGTTCCTCCACAAAGATAATGACCACGACACAGGTACGCTCAACGTTCAAACGATTCGTGAGATGCGTAACTTGTTCGCTAAGCGATAGTACACAATAGAGAAACCGCCGGTCATAGCGACCGGCGGTTTTTTGTTGTCTGCGCTTACTTACTAAGTCCTAAGACCTTCAGGATTCGCTCTAGATCCTCTTGATTAGCGAAGTCAACGGTGATCTTGCCCTTCCGCTTCCCCATCACAATGTTCACTTTCGTGTCGAGTTTGTCCCCGACATTCTGTGCGAGTGTAGCCAGTTCTGGGTCCTGCTTTCGTGTTTCACGTGAAACATTCTTCTGTTCTCCAAGATTCAGCAGAATAACTGCTTCTTCAGTTGCGCGAACAGAAAGTCCCTCTGCGACGATCCGTTGTGCAAGTTCTTCCATGTGTGACGGGTCGTCCAGCCCAAGCAACGCGCGCGCATGCCCTTGAGACAAAACGCCTGCTGCTACCCGACGCTGCACCAATCCCGGCAGACGAAGAAGGCGCAGTGTGTTAGCAATTTGCGGACGCGACCGCCCGATCCTTTCTGACAGCTCTTCCTGTGTGCATTTAAAGTCGTCTAGCAATTGTTGGTATGCCGCGGCTTCTTCAAGCGGATTGAGGTCTGATCGGTGCAGATTTTCAAGCAGAGCGTCGCGCAACAGGTCGTCATCACTTACTTCCCGGACAATAGCTGGAATTTCTGTCAGCCCAGCTAACTTGGAGGCGCGTAGCCTTCGTTCACCCATGATCAGCTCATACGCTGGCTTCTTTGTATCAACAACTCTAACCACTACGGGTTGCAGAACTCCCACCTCTTGGATCGAGGTGACAAGCTCGTCGAGGTCATCTTCGTCGAATACTGTACGTGGCTGACGTGGGTTTGGCGCTATGGTCTCCAGTTTCAGCATTCCGAACACAGTGCCGGGAACTTCCACTAACTCTGTTTCACGTGAAACATCGCGGCTTTTCGACGATTTCGATGGTGATCTCGTCGAAGACTTGGACTTTGACGCAGTCTTGGTTTCCGGTTTTTGGACCTTCTCGTCGGACTTGCGGGGGAGTGGCTTCTTTGAAGCGCGAGACTGTCTCATCGACTCCGCGGGGTCCTTGGATGTTTCACGTGAAACATTCTTCTTGGATTGAGGAAAAAACACATCGACAGGACGGTCCTCGTTGATCACATCAGGAATGAGCGAACCGATCCCGCGCCCTAGTCCTCGTTTACGCTCAGCCATTCTGTGCTCCTCGTTCAGCTATTTCCTCCGCTACCTCTCGATATGAGAGCGCTCCGGAAGAGTTTGGGTCATAAGTTATGACGGTCTTCCCATAGGAAGGCGCCTCTGAAATACGTACGTTGCGGGGGATAGGGGTGTTCAGCGTTTGCTGAGGAAAGTGCGCACGAACGTCTTCTGCTACTTGCGAACTCAAGTTTGTGCGTCCGTCATACATCGTCAAAAGGATCGTGCTCACCGACAGCTGTGGATTCAGGTGCTTTTGAATAAGCTGGATGTTCTTAAGCAGCTGGCTAAGGCCTTCCAGAGCGTAGTATTCACACTGAATCGGAATCAGCACTTCTTCCGCAGCGACAAATGCGTTAACGGTGAGCAACCCCAGGCTTGGGGGACAGTCAATGAACACATAGTCCACTGGGTTTCCGTCTGCTTTTCGCAGTTCCAAGTAGTATTCAAGCGCACGCTTCAGGCGGAACTCACGAGCGTGTACCGATACCAACTCGATTTCTGCGCCGGCAAGGTCAATCGTTGCTGGAACACCGCTCAATCCCGAAATGTCGGGACACTCGCCGACCACCTCGGCCATACTCATGCCATCAAGAAGCACCTCATATACCGAATTCACGTCAGTTGAGTGCTCGATCCCGAGGGCTGTGCTCGCATTGCCTTGCGGATCAATGTCGATGACCAAAACCTGCAACCCGTGCTTAGCCAATGCAGCCGCAATATTTACAGTTGTCGTCGTTTTTCCGACTCCACCTTTTTGGTTTGCGATGGTGAAGATGCGTGTACTCTGCGGTTTGGGGAAGCGCTTCGCCGCTAGACGCTCAGCTCGCTTGTTGTTGCGAGCGATCTCGGCGCCTAGGGGAGTCGAATCATCCAAAATGGGCATTTTGACTCCGTTCGTATCGTAACTACTCCATTCTAAGCCACGTGCAGAGCCATGTTTATGACAGTTCAATCAGGAAATGTTTCACGTGAAACACTGAAAAGCGGAGCGTCAAAGCCTCACCGCAAAGCGAGCCACGCAGTACTCGTTTAGAACATATATTCTATTATCGACGAGTTGTTTCCACTACTCGTGTGGGGATCTCGAGGAACTCTTCACCCATCTGCTTAATCACCGGGGGAGTCATCTTGTGTCGCTTAAGAACCTTCTTGGCTTTGTCGATCTCTTCTTGGGCCTTCTGTCCCTTGAGCGCCAGCAACCTGCCGTTAGGGCCAAGTACTGGCGCGGCCCATTCAACGAGTACGTTCAAGGCTTTGACAGCGCGTGCAGTCACAACTGTGAAGACTTCTTCGTCAACTAGCTCTTCAACGCGACCTCGGACAATACGAACGTTGTCGAGGCCCAAGTCGTCGACAACCATCCGTAGCCAATCCACGCGCCTTTCCATAGCCTCAATGAGCACGAATGATGCTTGCGGCTGTGCAAGGGCCAAGACAAGGCCAGGTAGACCAGCACCCGAACCAATATCACCCACAACGTCATCATCGTGGATAAGGGGAGCAACAACTGCGCAGTTCAGAATGTGACGGGTCCACAACCTATCGAGCTCTCGCGGGCCAATCAGGCCCCATTCCACACCAGTGGTCGCCAAGTGTTGGGCATAGGTGCGGGCAAGGGGGAGACGTTCTCCAAAGATCTGTTCCGCGCACGCGGGTACTGGTTCTATCTGAGACATCATTATTCAGCGGAGATAACCACGTGCCTGCGGTCGCCTTCGCCTTCCGATTCGGAAACCAAACCGGCTTTGGAAACCTGATCGTGAATGACCTTACGTTCGAACGAGTTCATGGGCTTAAGCGAAATTGGTTCGCCTGATGCCTTCACCTTTTCGATGTATTCGCGCGCCATTTCCTTCAACGCGTCACGGCGACGGTTGCGGAAACCGTCGATATCCAGCATCATCCAAGAGCGCTGACCGGTGGCAGACTGAACGGCCAACCTAGTCAACTCCTGAAGGGCAGCGAGTGTGCGACCTTCTTTGCCTACCAAAGTGGAAAGGTTCGAGTCCTTCTCATCGCAGATGATGGCGACCTGTGGGCGACCTTCTTTGACGTCGATGTCAATGTCTCCGTCAAGGTCAGCGATGTCGAGCAGTTCTTCGAGGTAATCAGCGGCAATGTCGCCTTCTTCTTCAAGAAGTTCGGCGCGTGTGGGCTTCTTTTCAACGATTTCGTCAGTCATGCTTCTCTACTTCTTCTTTTTCTTCTTTTGACGAGCCTTGCTCATGGGTTGTTGACGCTGGCCGGACTTAGGCTTTGCTTCGGTCTCAGCGGCCTTCTTCGGCTGCATTGATTTAGGAAGCGGTTTACCCTGCCGCTCACGACGAGCAATGAGTTCTTTTTCGGCCTTAGAACCGGGGGTAGGCATATTGCGAATCACGATGAACTGCTGAACCATGGTCCATACGTTTGAAACGAGCCAGTACACAATCAGACCAAGCGGGAAGTAAATACCACCCACAGCGAAGATGATTGGCATCATGTACAAAAGCATCTTCTGCTGTTGCATGAACGGGTTGTTCATGGCTGCTTCAGACATGTTCTTGGCCATGATCTGGCGTTGAGTGATGAACTGGGTAACACCCATGATCACAATCAGGATCGCGGTGAGAACCTTAGTTCCAAGATCACCCTGAAGGAAAGTGTCGGAAAGTTCGACGCCAAAAATCGAAGCGTGGGTCGCCTGGCTTGCCAGCTCCTGAGTTAGACCACCGATGGGCGGAATGTCGCCGTTGCCAATTCCTTCAGTGTTGCGAATAACGCGGAACAGCGAGAAGAAGATGGGCATCTGAACCAAGAGTGGCAAACATGAAGCAAATGGGTTAGTTCCGTGCTTCTTGAACAGCGCCTGCTGTTCTTCTGCCATCTGCTGCCTGGAGAACTGGTCGCGCTTACCCTTGTACTTCTTTTGCAGCTCCATCATTTCTGGTTGCAGGAGCTGCATCTTGCGCTGCGCCTTGATCTGGTAGACAAACAGCGGAATCAGCACAGCACGCACAACGATGGTCAAACCTGCAATCGCTGCGACCCACGTCCACCCGGCCGTTGGGCTCATTCCCAACGCGGTGAATGCCATGTGGAAGAATGCAAGAATCCATGCGACGACCCACTCAATGGGCAGAAGTAGCTTGCCTAGCCAGTCCATGTAGTAATCTCCTAGACGCTGCGAGAAGCGTCATCTGTAAAAGCGTCAGGCACCATTGTGCCATTGTTCGCTCGCTTCATTTCCAAACTCCGCTGGTGAAGCACCGACCCGTGTACATAGTCGACGCCACCTTGCGAAAAGGGGTTACACCTGAGCAGTCGCCATACTGTCATGGCCGACCCCATAAACAAACCTTTAACTTCGAACGCATCCAGTGCGTACTTGGAACACGTGGGGTAGTACTTACACACGTTCCCGTATAGTTTCGACACAGTTCCGCGATACCCGCGCATAAACCATACCGCCGGCATCCGTGGCGCTATCACGCACGCATGACCGATCTTCGCCCACACGCCACGTGGCCACGGAGGAAGCGATGACGGCGTGGTTTCCAAGCTCTTCACTGGTGGTCCTCTGGCAGTACGCGACTCAGCGCTACGTCGAAGTCACGTTCTAAATGAATGAACTCACTGCGAGATGACTGGGGGAGCGCCCGTACCACGTAAATGCCTGGAGACATCTGCGTCAATCGTTCGTGTGCAATGGCACGTAGCCGACGTTTCACACGGTTACGAGTAACCGCATTTCCAATACTTTTAGAGACAACAAACCCCACGCGCGGGGCGTGGGATTCCGAGTCGAGTGCTACGTGAAGGATCAGGTTCCGGGTCCCGGCCTTCAGACCGGAGCGAAATGCGCGCCGAAAGTCCTCAGAGCTCCGAACCCGGTTCCCGACCGGTAACACTTAGGCTGAAAGGTTAGCGCGACCCTTGCGACGACGAGCAGCAAGAATGCTGCGTCCGGCGCGGGTGCGCATACGCAGGCGGAAGCCGTGGGTCTTGGCACGCTTACGGTTGTTTGGCTGGAAGGTACGCTTGCTCACTTTAGTTCTCCGTCTATGTCGAAACTGTTTTGCGGTGCCATGGGCTGGCACGGTGCGCGATCTACGGCGCTCCTGCGACCAGGCCGAATCAGTCACATCATGCAAAGGCCCGCAACACAGGACACTCCAGCATAAAGCGTGTGCGACTGGTTGGTCAAACCATACGGTCTCAAAGGTGCGTAGGTTCACATTCTCGTCATGTGTGCTTTGCGTGAGCGGTTCTCGCTTTACCTGATGTACACATCAAGTCTTCTTTTCAATTACATCAGTGTACTTAAACAGGGTTATAAACACCGCCTTCCACAAATGACAACCATGTAGTTATCCACAAGCTTGTCCACCGATGTGGATAATTCAAGGGTGACGGGTTGAGAATTCCACATTGTGTGGAAAACTATGTGGAAGTAGAACTATCTCTATCCACACGTGTGTTCACGCACCCTTTAGGAACCACATGAGCAACGAAAACGAGAACCTTCAACAGATCTGGACGGATGTCGTTGAAGGAATGCGCGCCGACTCTCAACTTCAACCCCGCTTGAAAGGCTTTTTGGGACTAGCAGCACCCAAAGCGATCGTTGAAGACTTGGTGGTGATCTCGGTCCCCAACGACCTGACCCGCCACACGTTTGAGCGGGAACTCCGGCAACCGCTGGGGCAGGCTTTCAGCGAGGCTCTGGGAAGGCACGTGTCGTTCGCGTTCGCGCTGGATTCCAACATGAACACGGACCCCGCACCCGCAGAGGAACCTGCGACGACCTCGGCGCCGGAACCCCCGGCCGTGGCACCCGCTGAACCTACGCTGGCAGCGTCTGCAGACTTTCCCGAGGTGGGAAGCTCAGATCTGAACCCCAAGTACACGTTCGACAGTTTCGTTATCGGTGCGTCCAACCGTTTCGCTCATGCAGCCGCGTTTGCGGTAGCCGAATCACCCGCCAAGGCGTACAACCCGCTGTTCATTTATGGGGATTCGGGACTGGGCAAGACCCACTTGTTGCACGCGGTGGGTCATTATGCACTCCAGCTGTATCCCAAGATCAGGGTGCGATACGTGTCCAGTGAGGAGTTTGTGAACGACTTCATTAACACGGTTGGATCGCAGGTGACCTCGAACACATTGCGTCCTGCGTTCCAGCGCCGGTACCGGGAAGTCGACATCCTCATGATTGACGACATCCAGTTCTTGCAGGGCAAGGACGCGACGGTAGAAGAGTTTTTTCACACCTTTAACGCTCTGCACGCGGAAAACAAGCAAGTCATCATCACGTCTGACCAGCCACCAAAAATGCTGAAAGGCTTTGAGGAGCGTCTGCGTTCAAGGTTTGAGTCTGGGCTTCTTACCGATGTCCAGCCGCCGGACCTCGAAACTCGTTTTGCGATTCTTCGGAACAAAGCCGCTAATGAGAACCTGGCCGTGCCAGATGAGGTCTTGGAGTTCATCGCCTCGCGAGTTTCCTCAAACATTCGAGAACTGGAAGGGGCGCTCATTCGTGTCACCGCGTTCTCGAACCTCAATGAACAAGTCATTGATGTGGGACTTGCCCAAACAGTTTTGAAGGACTTCATCACCCATGATGAAACGCCTGAAATCACTGCGACCGACATCATGGGGCAGACCGCTCAGTACTTCAACCTGTCGATCGAGGATTTACAGGGGTCGAGTCGTTCGCGCACGTTGACGACTGCTCGGCAGATCGCCATGTACCTGTGTCGTGAACTCACGGATCTGTCGCTTCCCAAGATTGGTGAAGCCTTTGGCGGGCGCGACCACACCACGGTTATGCACGCCAACCGCAAAATTGGTACGCAGATGGCTGAACGTCGTGCGATCTACACACAGGTCACCGAACTCACCAACCGGATCAAGCAACAGCACCGGCTCTAGGGTTCATACTCGCGTCTGTGCCCGGGGACTGGCCCCGGGGAGGGCGACCTCTCTAAACGTGCGCACGCACGCAACTAACACACAAGAGACGTTGTTCACAATTGTGGAAAAGCCTGTGCAAAGTAGATGTCTTCCTGTGGGGAGATGAATGAACTTTTCACTACCGTCGGTGGATGTCTGTGTAACTACCTCGATGTAACTCACAAGCGTCCACTGGTACGTGGATCTTTACGCACACACATGTACACACGGCACAAATGTCGTTTGAGCGCATAAAAGCTCGATGACATTCATGTAATTCCACAATTTCCACAGCGCCTACTACTGCAAATATTTCCAAGTTGAGTTACAAGAAGCGACGCCGCGCCCTGCAGAGAACCGAACTGCGAGCCACAAACTACAAAAAATTGCCCGGGGTATAACCGGCGTGTAAAGTTGCAATCTGCGAATAAGTACGAACTTTGGGGAGAGACGTGAACGCAGACAACACCGTTAAGTTCAAAGTTGAACGTGACGTCTTTGCCGACGCAGTTACTTGGGCAGCCAAGAACTTGCCTCAGCGTCCAATCATCCCTGTTCTCACAGGTGTTTTGGTCACTGCTGAAAGCGACGGAACTGTTCGCTTGGCGTTCTACGACTGGGAAGTTTCCCAGCGCATCACGATCGAAGCTGAAGTTGACGCGCCTGGAACGTTCCTGGTTTCTGGTCGCCTTTTGGCTGACATTGCGCGTGCGTTGCCACCTCAGCAGGTTGTTCTTGAACTGAACAACGGCAAAGTGGACATCTCGTGTGGTTCGTCGCGCTTCTCGCTCATGACCATGCCGGTTGAGGAATACCCTGACCTGCCAACAATCCCTGACACCACGGGTGTTGTGAGTGCATCCACATTCCAGCACGCAGTGTCACAGGTTGCCGTGGCTGCGTCCCGTGACGACACTCTGCCTATTCTGACGAGTGTTCGTATCGAGATTGAGGGTGACAAAGTCACGTTGTTGGCAACTGACCGTTACCGTCTGGCCGTTCGCCAGTTCACATGGAACCCACGCACACCGGACTTCTCTGCAAACGCTTTGCTTCGCGGTAAGACGCTCACCGAGGTTGCCAAGTCAATGTCGGGCGATGTCGAAATCTCGCTGGCGGAATCCAACGGCAAGGAAATGCTGGCGTTTTCGTCTGAAGGCCGAGTAGTGACTTCGCTTCTCATCGAAGGTGACTATCCCAAGGTGCGTTCGTTGTTCCCCAAGGAGTCGACAATTTCGGCTGTTCTGCAGGTGGGAGCGCTGCGCGAAGCAGTTCGCCGTGTGTCACTTGTCGCTGAACGCAACACTCCTATCAAGTTTGAGTTCGCTGATGGCTCTCTTGTTCTTCGCGCCGGCGCTGGGGATGACGCGCAGGCGAGCGAAGCGCTTCCGGCCACAATCGAGGGCGGCGACATTCTCACCGGTTTCAACCCGAACTACATTTCCGAGGGACTCAACGCAATTGATACCCCGTATGTGCGCTTCAGCCTGACTGACCCTAAGAAACCAGTGGTGATTTCTGGTATGCAGGAACCGGACGGTGAAGTCGATTCGGCTTACCGCTACTTGCTCATGCCGATTCTGCGTTTCTAAGCGAGGTTAAACATGTGGGTTTCGCAGCTGCGTCTGCGTAACTTTCGATCTTACGAGTCCTTCGACGTTGCTCTAGAAAAGGGCGTGAGCACGTTCGTGGCCCCTAATGGGTGGGGGAAGACCAACCTTGTCGAAGCGTTGGCTTATGTTTCGCATTTGAAGTCACACCGGGTTTCCCAGGATCTGCCGTTGGTGAGGTCCGGATGTGATGAGGCGACGGTTGCCGTTCTTGCTCACCGAGGTGCCCGTCAGTTGGCCTTAGAAGTCACCGTTCGTGCAAAAGGGGCGAATTCGGCTCGTATTCAGCGGCAGTCGGTGCGGCCACGTGAGTTGGTTGGTCTTTTGCCATGTGTGGTGTTCGCGCCCGAAGACTTGGGCCTGGTGAAAGGGGAGCCGGCCCAGCGCCGGGACTTCCTCGATGATTTATTGGTGACTCAGTCGCCTAGATTCGTGGCCGTGCGAGCCGACTTTGACCGAGCGCTCAAGCAACGCAACGCCTTATTAAAGGAACTGAAAAATAACCGCGATCCAGGTCTTGAAGCAACGCTTGCCATTTGGGATGAGGCATTTGCCGAGGCTGCGTCCCAGCTGGTGGTGGGGCGAATGGACTTGGTGAAGCGACTGACTCAACCTTTGCAGCACGACTTCGGCACCCTGGCTCAGGATGCCAACGAGGACCGCAAAACGGTCAGCGCGAGCTATTCCTCGCGGATCGATTATTCGGATATCGAAAATGCCACTGATGCCAAGAACGCAATTATTGAAGCGCTTCAGGCCAGGCGGGTTCCCGAAATTGACCGTGGACTGACCCTAGTCGGGCCGCAGCGCGATGACCTTGAACTGGAGATCGGCGGAGTTTCGGCTAAACACTACGCTTCGCACGGTGAGTCGTGGTCAGTGGCGTTGGCGTTGAAGTTGGCCGGCTGGCACGTATTACAAGAGGACAACAGTGGCCCAGACGACTCCGCTGTTTTGGTCCTCGATGACGTTTTCGCTGAACTTGATGAAGGTCGCCGCAACAGGCTGGCGGGAATGCTCGAACCCGCGCAACAGGTCCTTATCACGGCAGCCGTCCCCGGCGACGTTCCAGAGTCCTTGCACTCGACTATCATTGACCTGCAGGACGCGTAGTGGGGGAGTACACCCTGGGGGATCCCACCACCTCGGTGGCGGTTTTGGAGGCGTTGGACCGGGTGCGTCGCATGGGAGACGGGGCGGACTTGGCAGCTGGCGTACAGCGTTCGTGGCGTAGTTATACCCGCGCCGAGGTCGTTTATTCCGGACCCGGTAAGGATCCCCGGGATCCGCAGAAGTTGGGGGCCAGCCTGGCTGCGCTGACGAAGAAGTTTGGGTGGAAGACCCAGCTCGATGTGGGTGAGTTGATGGGTAGGTGGCCGCAACTTGTGGGCGCCAACGTCGCCGAGCACTGCGTGCCGGTGATCTGCGAACCACCCAAGCTGGTGGTGCGCGCGAGTTCGAGCACGTGGGCCACGCAGATGCGCGTGATGTCGGCCATGCTTTTGGACCGGCTGGAAAAAGAGCTGGGCCGGCGAGTCATTGATGAGATTGAGATCATGGGGCCTGCGCAGAAATCGTGGAAACGTGGTCGCCGTTCGGTCAAGGGCAGAGGTCCCCGGGACACGTACGGGTAACAGGCGTGACGAACACGTACGGATAGTCCGCAATTTGTGAAAGCTCTGAACGCCCAAATAACGGCCGCACACCCGTAGAGCTAAGGGGCGGTGTGTGAATCGGGATAAACTTCCAAATTTGCCCGGTTTAAACGCCTTATATAAAGGTATGAGGGTCGCGAACACGATACTATTGAGCAGTACGTATTGTTCAGACGAGGAGACCCATGACAGCGGACGACAACCGGCATTATGACGCGGACGATATTACCGTCCTAGAAGGTTTAGAAGCGGTTCGTAAGCGTCCCGGTATGTACATCGGGTCAACATCCGAACGAGGTCTGCACCACCTGGTTTATGAAATCGTCGACAACGCGGTTGATGAGGCTCTGGCCGGGTTTAACGACACGATTCACGTCACCATTTTGGCTGATGGGGGAGTGCGGGTAGAAGACCGAGGTCGTGGTATCCCGGTTGCCATGCACTCCACTGAGAAGGTCCCCACCTTGCAGGTGGTTCTGACGATCTTGCACGCCGGAGGTAAGTTCGGTGGCGGTGGATACGCAGTGTCCGGTGGTTTGCACGGTGTAGGTTCTTCCGTGGTAAACGCGCTGTCGAAAAAAATGGATGCAGAAGTCCACCGTGACGGCTACGTGTGGCGCCAAAGCTACGAGCGCGGTGTGCCTACGGGTGAGGTCACCAAGGGCGAAGTGGCCGATCACACCGGAACCATCATTACGTTCTGGCCGGACGAGGAGATTTTTGACACCGTCCAGTTCAACTTTGAAACGCTGCGCGCTCGCTTCCAGCAGATGGCGTTCTTGAACAAGGGACTTAGTATTACTCTGCGCGACGAACGCGCAGAACAGGTCAACGACGACGACGTTCAGCTTGAAGAACAAGAAGAAGAGTTCAAGCCACGTGAAGTCACGTTCAAGTATGACAACGGACTCTTTGATTACGTGCAGTACTTGAACTCTACGAAGAAGTCCGAGCCCGTTCACGAAGACATCATTTCTTTCGAGGCTGAAGACACTGACGAAACCATTGCGCTCGAAGTGGCCATGCAGTGGACGTCGAGTTACGCAGAATCGGTTCACACGTACGCGAACACGATTAACACTCACGAAGGTGGAACCCACGAAGAAGGTTTCCGCATTGCGTTGACCAACCTGATCAACGCGTACGCGCGTGAGCAAAAGCTCCTCAAGGAAAAGGACACCAACCTCACTGGTGACGATGTCCGCGAAGGACTCACGGCTGTTATCTCAATCAAACTGGGTGAGCCTCAGTTCGAAGGTCAGACCAAAACCAAGCTGGGGAACTCTGAAGCTCGCGGGTTCGTGCAGCGGGTAGTCCGCGACCACCTCGGCCACTGGCTGGAATCCAACCCCATGCAAGCCAAAGAGGTCGTACGCAAGGCAATCCAGGCATCTCAAGCACGGCTCGCTGCCCGTAAGGCACGCGAAGCGACGCGCAGGAAGTCGCTGCTGGAATCTTCGGGTCTGCCCGGAAAGCTCAAGGACTGCCAGTCGAAGGACCCGTCGATTTCGGAAGTGTTCTTGGTGGAGGGTGACTCCGCTGGTGGTTCGGCGGTGCAGGGTCGTGACCCGCTGACCCAGGCGATTTTGCCTCTGCGTGGAAAGATCCTCAATGTTGAAAAGGCCAGGCTGGACCGCGCGCTGTCGAACCTGGAAGTGCAGTCGATGATTACGGCGTTCGGAACCGGAATCGGCGACGAATTCGACATGGAGAAACTGCGCTACCACAAGATTGTGCTCATGGCCGACGCCGATGTTGACGGTCAGCACATCACCACGCTGTTGCTCACGTTGATTTTCCGTTACATGAAGCCGCTTATTGAGCGTGGTCACGTGTACTTGGCGACTCCGCCGCTGTACCGAATCAAGTGGTCGAATGCGTCGGACGAATTTGCGTACACAGACCGGGAACGTGACGCGCTTTTGGCCGATGGGCGTGCCAACGGGAAGCGCTTGCCAAAGGAACTGGGTATCCAGCGCTACAAGGGTCTGGGTGAAATGAACTACCACGAACTGTGGGAGACCACCATGAACCCTGATAACCGTTTGCTCAAGCAGGTCACGTTGGACGACGCGATGGTGGCAGACGAGATTTTCTCGGTGCTGATGGGCGATGACGTCGATTCGCGCAAACGCTTCATTCAAGAGAACGCAAAAGACGTTCGCTTCCTAGACATTTAAGACATACGACGTTGCCAGCTCGCGGGTGCGAGTCAGCGTTCAGACACGAGGAGGGCTTAAGTGGCCGACGAAACTCACGGTGAGGACCAGACACCGGAAGACGCACAAGGTGTAGTGGCCTCACGGGTTGAAAAGGTTGACCTCAACCTTGAAATGCAGCGTAGTTACTTGGACTACGCAATGAGTGTGATTGTGGGACGTGCACTTCCCGACGCCAGGGACGGTTTGAAGCCGGTTCACCGTCGCGTTCTCTATGCGATGTACGACGGTGGGTACCGTCCTGATCGCAACTACTCCAAGTGCTCACGTGTTGTGGGTGACGTGATGGGTCAGTACCACCCACACGGTGACTCCGCGATCTACGACGCATTGGTGCGTTTGGTTCAGCCGTGGGCCATGCGCTACCCGCTCATCGACGGGCAGGGTAACTTCGGTTCGGCTGGTAATGACGGGGCGGCTGCTCCTCGTTACACCGAATGCAAGATGGCGCCACTGTCCTTGGAGATGGTGCGTGACATTGAAGAAGACACGGTTGATTTCCAGGACAACTACGACGGGCGTAACCAAGAGCCTGTGTACCTGCCGGCTCGGTTCCCAAACCTGCTGGTCAACGGTTCGGCCGGTATTGCGGTGGGTATGGCTACCAACATTCCGCCGCACAACCTACGGGAAGTAGCAGCCGGTGCGCAGTGGCTTTTGTCGCACCCAGATGCCACAAACGAAGAGGCGCTTGAAGCGCTACTGGGCATCATCAAGGGGCCAGACTTCCCCAACGGCGCCACAATTTTGGGGCGCAAGGGAATTGAAGACGCTTACCGTACCGGCCGTGGGTCGATCACGCAGCGTGCAGTTGTGGAAGTAGAAGAGATCCAGGGGCGCACGTGCCTGGTGGTGACCGAACTTCCATACATGGTGAACCCAGATACGTTGGCGAACAAGATCGCGTCGTATGTGAAAGACGGCAAGGTCGCAGGTATTGCTGACCTGCGTGACGAGTCCTCTGGACGTACCGGTCAGCGGTTGGTCATTGTCCTGAAGCGCGATGCGGTCGCAAAGGTCGTGCTGAACAACCTGTACAAGCACACGCAGCTGCAGGAAAACTTCTCGGCGAACATGCTGGCGCTGGTGGACAACGTGCCGCGTACCTTGTCCATTGACGCGTTCTTGCGCCTGTGGGTGAAGCACCAGATTGACGTGATTGTGCGTCGTACACGCTTCCGTTTGAAGAAGGCAGAAGAACGCGCGCACATTTTGCGCGGTTACCTCAAGGCTCTGTCTGCTCTTGACGAAGTGATTGCTTTGATTCGCCGTTCGCCGTCTTCAGATGAGGCGCGAACCGGCCTGATGGAGCTGCTGGACGTCGACGAAATCCAGGCAAATGCGATTTTGGACTTGCAGTTGCGTCGACTTGCAGCGCTTGAACGTCTCAAGATTGAAGAAGAAGCGCAGAAGATCGAAGAGCTGATCAAGGACTACAACGACATCCTGGAAACGCCTGCGCGTCAGCGTGAGATCGTCTCGGAAGAGCTTGACGCGATTGTGCAGCGTTACGGCGACGACCGCCGTACCAAGATTCTTGCTGGGTTCGACGGGGATGTGTCCATGGAGGACCTCATCCCTGAAGAGGAAGTTGTCGTCACCATTACTCGTGGAGGGTATGCAAAGCGCACCCAGTCTGCGTTGTACCGGGCCCAACACCGAGGTGGTAAGGGCATCACGGGTGCCCGCCTGCGTGGGGACGATGTGGTGGAGCAGTTCTTCGTAACGTCGACGCACAACTGGCTGTTGTTCTTTACCAACACAGGGCGTGTGTACCGGGCAAAAGCTTATGAGCTGCCAGAAGGTATGCGTGACGCTAAGGGTCAGCACGTTGCGAACCTGTTGGCGCTCCAGCCGGATGAAGAGATTGCGGAAGTCCTGTCGATCCCGGACTATGACGCGGCGCAGTACTTGATGCTTGCTACGAAGTCTGGTCTGGTGAAGAAGACGCGGTTGTCTGAATACGACTCCAACCGTACGGGTGGTGTCATTGCGATCAACCTGCGCGAAATGGCAGATGGAAAGCCAGACGAACTGGTTTCAGCGCGCTTGGTTGACGCTGACGACCACCTGCTTCTGGTGTCCCGTAAAGGCATGTCGATCCGGTTCACCGCGGACGACTCGACAATCAGGCCAACGGGGCGTGCCACCTCGGGCGTCACCGGAATGAAGTTCAAAGGTGACGACACCTTGCTCACCATGGACGTCCTCACTCCAGACACGTACGTGTTCGTGGTGACGGAGGCCGGATTCGCAAAACGCACCCCGGTTGAGGAATACCGTTTGCAGGGACGTGGCGGATTCGGAATCAAGGTCGCTAAAATCACTGAGCAGCGCGGAGATCTGGTTGGCGGACTGATCGTGTCTGAAGGTGACGACGTGTTTGTTGTCATGGAAATGGGCAAGGTTGTGCGCTCTAAGATCGACGAGGTTCCCGCGAAGGGACGTAACACGATGGGAGTCGTGTTTGCGAAGCCGGGTAAGAAGGACCGTATTATTGCGGTGACTCGGGGACCGGAAGCTGAAGACATTCTGGATGAAGTCGAAGAAGGTACGGTTTCTGACGCTGAGAATGATGGCCAGTCAGTAGACTCGGACCAGTCGGAGCCGACTCAGGACGGCCAGTCAGCGGAAAACCAATCAGCAGACGAAGGTGATGGACACCAGTGAGCGATAACGAGAACAAGCCAAGGATCCTCAGGACCTCAGCAGGGAAGACCCGTTTGACGGCGGGATCGTCTGACACTGGTCAGTCGCAGAGTGGTGCTGCTGAAAACAAGCGTGAAACGTCTGTGGCTGGCAGTGCTCAGCCGGCGCAGGCACAGCAGCCGGCGCAAGCTGGTCAAGCTGGTCAGCGTGGCCAGGTGGGGAAGCCGGCGGAGAAGCCAAAGCAGGCGGGGCAAACTGGGAAGACTGGTCCGGTAGGGCAGGCCGGTCAGTCCGCAAAGGCGGCACAGCCCGAGAAGCCAGCAAAACCTGCCCAGGCGCCGAGTGGTGGTGCATCAGGCAACCCTCAAAACGTTTCTGACGCGAAAACCTCTGACGCTTCCAAACCAAAGAGCTCGGGTGTGCGCTCCACGTCGCAAGGTGTGCGCTTGGGTGGTTCCAAGTCAGACGCCGGGCAGACGCAGGTGGTAGCGACCTCGGCCGGATCTGGTAGTGGCGGTACTGGTGGTACCGGTGGCGGTACGGCCGGACGTGGCTCCGAGGCGCCAACCCAGCAGGGTTCGGGGCCGGATACGTCCCGTGACCGAGGTGGCGAATCGCAGTCGTCCTCGCAGGCTGAGCGTGGGTCCGCTCCAACGCAGGTCGGTGGTGTGGGTGCTGCAGCCGGGGCAGGCGCTGGTGCGTCTGCGGCGGCAGGTGCTGCGACCTCGGCGACGGCAAACCAGACAGGGTCCGGGCCGGACCACTCCAACGTTGCACAGACAAGCGGAGCGAAAAAGTCCAAGGATGGCGTGCGCGCAAGTTCTGCCGGCGTGAAGATGAAGGGCAACAAGAAGTCCGGGCCGCGGAGCGTGAACCTGACGGTTGCGAGCGTTGACCTGTGGTCGGTGTCGAAGATGGCGCTGTTGCTGTCGGTGGCGCTGGGGATTGCGACGATTGTGGCGTTCATTATTCTGTGGCTGGTGATGCAGGCGACGGGAACGCTGGAGAGCATCCGCGGAACCATGGGTGAGATTGCGGGACCTGAGTCGGCAGAAGAGATGCTGAAGTTGCTTGGGTTTGGGCCGGTTGTGAGCTTTGCTGTGATTCTGGCCGTGGTGAACGTGGTGCTCATGACGGCGCTAGCGACGCTGTTTGGGTTCTTGTACAACATCGGTGCGAAGATGGTGGGCGGATTCCGCTTGACGCTGGTCGACGACTGAGGTTGATTTTGTGGCCGTGGCCCTGGCTGGCGGTTGAGGCTGGGTGAGTTTGTGAGCTCTCGCTCGGATGCTGTGTGCAGTGTCCGGGCGAGAGTTGTTTTTGGGGTGTGCGAGAACGTATTTTGCAAAGTGTTGGAAACGTGTGTATATTAGATTTTCGGTTCAGGGCCTATAGCTCAGGCGGTTAGAGCGCTTCACTGATAATGAAGAGGTCCCTGGTTCAAGTCCAGGTAGGCCCACGTAACCACATCCGATCGGAGGAAACGACGTGAAGAAATGGTTGCCGGTCACACTGTTAGCGGCCCTTCTGGGTTGCGTGTTGCGACTAAGATCACAGCGACAGCGTGGCCACCAGGAGTGGAAATCTTACACCGACTCGGTATAGAGTAGATTTCACCGCTTGGGGGTATGGCGCAATTGGTAGCGCATCTGCTTTGCAAGCAGAGGGTTAGGGGTTCGAGTCCCCTTACCTCCACTCGAGAAGCTAGTGAGACAGCACTCGTAGAACAAAAGCCCTGGTGGGATAACCCACCAGGGCTCTTGCGTTGTTCCGCTTGCCTATAACCTCAACCCGCAGAACCGGCAGATGTCTTGACAGTCTCCGCAAGTTCGATGCGGAGACTGCCGAGTCTTCTCTGCGTCAGCGGGTCGCTGCCACCTCGGGCTCATGCCGCTTGTTTAAGGTCGGCCGACGTGCCCACTTCGGCGCCTTCTCAGGCAGGGGCCCTACGCCAACGAGGAACGCAGGGATAGCGGTCAGAGCTGGAATACGTTTCACCACCGCACTGAGCTGCTTGGACGGCGTCATGGTCTTCCCGTTGAGAGCGGGCATGACAACTCCGGAGTGCAGGAGACGCTGCATTTGCTGGACGATGACGGTGGGAACGATCCTGCGACGGTAGACGCGAGGCAGGGCGCGATCGCCTTCCGGGCGGCTCAACTCGCCGGCAGACAGCGGCTTTGCCAGTAGGCGTGCTGTAGCGACTGCGTCCTGGACTGCGAGGTTGATGCCGACTCCGCCCACCGGGGACATTGCGTGGGCGGCATCTCCGATGCAGAGCACCCCTGAACCATGCCAGCGACGCAGACGATCGAGACGTACATCGAGGTGTTTGATATCGTCCATTGACTCCAGGCACTTGGTGCTGTCTGCGAACTCGGGCATGAGGTCTGCGACCTGTGCACGGAAAGCTTCGATCCCTTTGGCTCGAATGGCATCGTCGGTGCCTTTTCGCCCGATGTGGGCCACTTGAAGATAGCCTTCGCGTGGAATTGCGATGGCGGCGTTTCCGTTCTTCATCCGAGGGAGGAGCGATCCGGCGGTCTTCTTGGTGGTGGGCAGGCGATACCACCACACATCGAAGTCGACAGGGAATTCCTTGGATGGAAGATCGGTCGATTGACGGACAGCTGACCATCGGCCATCGCAGGCAACGGTGAGGTCGGCTAGGAGTTGACCATCACCGTCGGGTGAGAAGTATTCAACACCGACGACCCGTCCGCCTTCTTTGACCACACCGGTTACCTCATGCTCGGTTAGCAGGGTAAACGTCGGTTCTTGCGCGGCTGCCTCGGCGATGAGGTTGAGGAGGTCCCATTGGGGAACCATTGCGATGTAGGGGTGACGCAACGGAAGCCGAGTGAAGTCGGCCATCCGCACCTCCTCACCGTTCTCGTCGGTGATCTGAGCCTCCGTGATCCGGGACTGTGGCAGTTCGTTGAATCTCTCGAAGAGGCCGAGGTCGTCGAGGAGGCTCATGGTAGTCGGATGGACGGTGTCTCCGCGGAAGTCCCTGAGAAAGTCCGCGTGCTTCTCAAGAACGGTGACTTTGACTCCGGCGCGAGCCAGAAGCAGGCCTAGAACCAGGCCTGCTGGGCCTCCGCCCGCGATTGCACATGTCGTGCGTTGGCTATGCATGGAAGTCTGAGATTCGTTCGTGCTGTTCATTGTGACAATGCCTCTCTAGTATGGCGTTTCTGGTTTGGATGTTGGCCGAGCGTGAGCCTTGAGCAGTGGCATGATGACCTCGTCGACGAACGAGGCGATGTCATCCGAAGTCGAAGGGCCAAAGAGCGCTCGGTCCCGTATAAAGGTGAAGAAGAGTCGAGACACGGAGGTGGGTATGTCGTCGGAGATTTCGCCGCGTTGCGCGGCAGGGTTGAGGATACAGCGTTCCAGGTCGTTGACTCGTTCGCGCATCAAGGCATGGATACGTTCGAGCTCAGCGTCGCCAGCCTTCCCGATGGGGCCTCGAAGCACCGATGACTGCGCTTCCGTCACCATTTCGCCTGACTTCGTCAGCCATGCCAGGAGATCGCTGCGCAGATCGCCCGTATCCGGAGGTTCAGCATAGGTTGCCTCGATGGTGGCCGAAACCGCCACGAGAACCAGCGACACTCGGTTTGAATGTCGACGGTAGAGCACCGGCTTACTCACCTCGGCGCGACGGGCAACAGCTTCGAATGTCAACGCTGAATACCCCACCTCGGACAGCACTGCCAACACGGCGGAATGGATTGCGGCTTCAACTTCCAATTTGGTCCGGCGCGGCCGGCGAGTCCGAGCCAATGCGAGCTCATCTCACAGAATTTTGAGTACGTTGCGTACTTATTATATCCGCCATCGCTCGACATAGAAACGCAAAGTACTTAAAATAGGAGGAGGTCGTGCGCGTGTTCGGGTGCGGCGGCGGACAGAGCGACCACGCCTATGAGCGCCACGAGGGTCGTCCCGCTTTGGAAACCATGTTTTGTTGGCTCGCTGTCCTCGCTCGGCGTGACGCCGCCGGTGGTCTCTGGCGCAGTCTGCGTCGACAGTGTGACAAGGACGGACCCGAACGCAAGTATGCCGCCTGCGACAGCGGTGCGGTAGACGCCGACTGTCTGGGCGAGCCATAGGCCAATGGGTGCACCAACCGCTCCGCTAATCGCCGCTCGGAAGCCGTACAAACCGAGTGCTTCCCCCAGCAGTTCCGGTCTGGCGATCTCTTTGGCCCAAGCAGTACTGGCTACGACGAAGACGCCAAACCCAAGACCAAGTAGCGCCATTCCTGGCCAATGCCCAGCGGCGGGCAAGGTAGGCCTCCCTGCGCCCATCGCTGCAAGCGCCGCTGTGACCATCCGCCGTCGCGTCGAGACATACCGACTGAGAAGTGGCACAAGCAGTTGTACGACAACGACGATAAGCATGACGATCCCTACACGCAGACCGGCGCTGGGAGTGCTGATTGCGAGGCTTGTGGGAGCGCTGGTGTAGAAGATATAGATGGATGCGAAGGCTCCTCCCGCTGCAGCGGCGACACGACGGGAGGAGCGCATCGGATGCGTAGTCACAGCTTGGCGCGCGTTGCTGCGTCAGTATCGGTCTTGAGCTTTGCGCTGTCGGCGAGTTTGAGCCACACGACTCCGGCGATGATGACTGTGAGCCAGATGGCCTTTGCGGCAGTGAAGGTCTCTTCGAAGAAGACAGGCCCGAGAACGGCTGATCCAACGGCTCCGATTCCTGCCCACACGGCGTAGCCGATGCCGACATCGATGCGCTTGAGCGCAACGCTGAGGAAGAACAACGTGCACAGGAAGAAGACGAGCGCGACGAGAGACCACGTCAGCTTGGTGAAGCCCTGGCTGCCATTGACGCTGAGGGCGTAGCCGACCTCGAAGGCACCCGCGAGCAGGAGCGCAGCCCAGGGCCCCGCGTTGCCAGTTTTCACGTGAGCGGCGGTGTCGGTGCTGGTGGTAGTCATGATGGATTTCCTTTCCAGTGGTTGGTAACTTAGGCGGTGCCGGCGAGGTTGAGGCCGACGACGCCGATGATGACGATGGCGATGCCGAGGAGTTTCTTCCAGGTGAGTCGCTGGTTGAGGAAGAGGGCGCCGACGATGACGATTCCGACTCCGGCGAGGGAGGTCCATAGGGCGTAGCCGACGCCGACGTCGAAGGTGAGCAGTGCGAGGCTGAGGAAGAAGGTGGCGATGGCGCCGCTGATCAGGGTCGCGATCGTCCAGGGGACATTGCGGAAGCCTTGGGCCTTTCCGGCCGCGATGCCGACCGTGACTTCGAAGATGACGGCGATTGCTAGGTAGAGCCACTGCATGGCAAGGGTCCTTTCTGTTGGGTCAGATGCTGTGGAGAGTCAGGAAGCGGCTGAAGGGTTCGGTGTCACCGGGAGCTCGCAGCGGCCGCATGTGGGTGTCACGGATCGTGTCGGTGATTCCGAACGTTGGATAGCTGTTGCGGTAGTCGAAGCCGAGTGCCGCGACCTCGTCGCGGGTGAGGGCCACCCGAATGTCGGTGATGCCGGCGTCGAGGGCGTATCGGTAGCACATGCCGCACGGCTCACCGGTGGCCAAGAGGGTCGCGCCGCGAAGATGAGAGCGCCCAGAGGCGGTGAGGGCGTCACGGATAGCCACGATCTCTGCGTGAGCTGTTGGATCGCCCGTTTCGTGGACGCGGTTGACGCCAAACTCCGAGATCACCCGGTCGCCGTCAACCACCACTCCCACGAACGGAATGCCACCACGCTCGACATGGGCCAGCGCCGCGGCGACCGCCTGGGTCAGCACATCCTCCAGGAAGTCAGTCATCCGAGCCCTCGGAGGTACTCACGGCGTCGACGGCCTTCTTCAGTCTGGTCGCGCTCGGGACGCCTGGGAGAAGGGTGCCGTTGATCACGATGCCGGGCACCGCAGTTACGCCGACGGTCTCGGTGGCATGAGCCAGGTCGGCGCGATGCTGTCGTAGCCGCTCCGGGCTGCTCATGGCTTTGCGGACCGAAGCGGCGTCCATGCCCAGGGTTTCGGCGATGTCGACGATCACGTCCTCGTCGCCGATGTCGCGGTCGTCCTGGAAGAAGGCCGCGAACATGGCCCGCGAGTAGTCCTCAGCAAGGCCTTGCTCCTGCGCAAGCTGCAGCACAAGGAACGCTTTCTCCGTACGAGGTTGCGGCGAGACACTGGGCAGGCGCACCGGGACCCCGACGCGCTCGGCCATCGGGTAGACAGCATCGCGCCACACGCGGGGCAAATAGTCATCCTCTGGGCGCAGCGTGGGGACCGGGTCGGGGCGCAACTCGAACGGTCGCACCCGGACCCGCACGTCGCGGTCACGCTTCAGTTCCTCGATGGCAGGTTCGACCAGGAAACAGAACGGGCAGACATAGTCGACGTACACATCAATGGTGGGTGTAGACACAAATCTCTCCTAGCTGTATGTGCATACATATAAATGGGTGGGGTTGGGCTTGCTCGGGTAGGGGTTTGGGTTAGGAAGGGAAGCTGGTGATCGCGTTGAAGGCGCGGCTCCTCTCGGCGTCGGTGGCAACAGTGCTGGCGAGCAGCGCCCCGAGGTGTTCGTTATAGGTTTCGGTCAGTTCGCGCACCAGTGCAAGGCCAGACTCTGTGAGGACCGCATATATGCCGCGACCATCGTCGGGGCAGGTGTCGCGCAACGCGAAGCCCTTGGCTTCGAGGCGTGCTACAAGCCTGGTGGTGGAACTCTGGTTGAGCCCGACCTGTGTGGCCAGTTCGGTGATCCGCAGTTCATGATCTGGCGCCTCGCTGAGCAGTGACAGGGCGCGATAGTCGGTCAGCCCCAATCCGTGACGCTGTGACAACCACTTGTTGAGCGTGGCCTCGATCTCGCCGACGGTGGTGACGACTGTGGCCCACGAAGCACCTGGCTCCTGCACCGTCTCACCCCCTCCGGTGATCTACATTCCTGTACATGCATCTATGGTAGGCGGTGTATCGCCCCACGTCAACAGGCTCTAAAGGTGTTGGGGCGTTGTGTGGTCGAACGAGGCGCTTTCGCCTTTCCGCGTCGCCAGGGGCGGTCAGCCCGGAGGCACCGCGTGCCGTGGTCACCCGTGCCTCATTTGGTCACGCCACCATTACTGAACCGTCCTGGGTTTCGTTCCGTTCTACTGATTGAAGGAGAATTGGATCATGCCAACTGTCTATACCCGGGAGTTCAAGCAGCGGGCGGTGCGTTTGATGGAGGATCATCTTCACCACACGCAGTGCTCGCAGTGGTCGGCCGCGCATGCGGTGGGAACGATACTTGGGATCTCACCGCATACGATGCGCGGGTGGCTGAAGCAGGCCAGACGTGATGCCGGCACTGAGCCGGGCGCGACAACGGATGAGCTTGAAGAGCTGCGCCGGTTGCGGCGTGAGAATCGTGAGCTGCGACGGGCGAACGAGATACTGAAGACTGCTTCAGCGTTTTTTGCAGCCGAGCTCGACCGCCCCTCGCCGAAATGATTGCTTACATCGATATGTACCGTGATCAGTTCGGAGTCGAGCTCATCTGCCGCACACTTGCAGCACGCGAGGGTGGATTCATCACGTCCCGTGGCTATCGGGCCGCGAAGACCAGACCGGCCTGTGAACGTCAGATCCGGGATCGGGAGCTGAGCGTGGTGATCAAGGACCTGCATGCCCGCAACTACGGGGTCTACGGCGTTCGTAAAATGTGGCATGCGATGCGCCGAAGCGGCTGGAAGATCGGCCGCGACCAGGTCGCACGGCTGATGCGTCAGGCCGGAATCAGCGGGGTGGTTCGCGGCCGGAAACCGCGCACCACGACACCTGGGCGCGACAACGGATGAGCGCCCGGATCTGGTGATGCGCGACTTCAAAGCACCGGCACCGAACCGGCTGTGGGTCGCTGACATCACGTATGTGCGCACATCGTATGGCTTCGTGTACACCGCGTTCGTCATCGATGCGTACTCCCGCCGTATCGCCGGCTGGGCCACCCGATCATCGATGACGACGCACGCGCTGTCCTTAGAAGCGCTGGAGCACGCGCTGAACACCGCGACCACCGGCATCGCTGACCTGGTCTATCACTCCGATCGGGGGTCGCAATACGTTGCCATTGCCTACACTGAACGCCTCATCACCGCAGGAATCACCCCATCAGTCGGAACGATCGGCGATAGCTACGATAATGCCCTCGCTGAGACTGTCAATGGCCTGTACAAGGCCGAGCTGATCTACTCCCAGCCAGCCTGGAACAGCCTGACCGATGTCGAGTTCGCGACCATGAACTGGGTCCACTGGTGGAACACCACCCGGCTGCACGAAGCACTGGGCTACAAGACACCAGCAGAAATCGAAGCCCAATACGCCGAAAGCCTCACCAACCATGAACTGTCTTTACCAACCCTCTAGGAACGAAACCCAGGACGGTTCAAAGCCAGTTTCAGAATCTGTTCGCCATCGACGGCCATACCAACACCCCGCCATTGTGAAGTTGTTCGTTTATCAACCCATTATTGACAATTCGCTGATTGAAACGGTGGATCAGCACGCACTGCTCCTCGTCACAAGCCTTTGTTACTCGACGGCGGAGTCTTTCCGGATGACGAACTCGTGGGTAAGGAACTGGTCAGGGGACCTCTACGGTCACGTGAGGCGTAAGCCGCCGAACCACACCGCCGAACCACGCCGACCACTGTGAATCATCGACGTCTCTTGTCGATCGACGTCTCCTTTAGAATCCTGGACACGTCAAAGCGTGTGACCAGTCCTTGGAGCTGGCCGGTCTTTTTGCCATCGGTCGTGATCAAGCAGGCAACAGGTCCATCGGCAGAGCCCAAATCACTGCAGACTTCGTGGACTGGTGTGGTGGGTTTGTAGAACTTCACCTTCTCGTTCTCCTCAGCACACTCCAAGACCTCTGCAACGGTGACTTTCTCAGCCATCAACACTCCGTCAATATCGATGTGTTTACTGAGCCAGCGCGCCATGGCATTGGTGGTGAACAAGCCGATGTACTGCCTACCGTCATAGACAGGCATCTGGGAGATGTTGTATTTGATAACCTCGGCAGCTGCATCGGCCAATGAATGATTAGAGGACAGCACATCAACGTCTTTGATCATGTGGTCCTTCACCTGTGGTGCCTGCCTGATCTGTTTCTCTAAAGCTTCGATAAAATCGACTGTGTCTTCGCGCGGTATCGCAACAGGTTTCCCCTGCTTGCGGTCACCGTGTTGAATTGCGTTACGGAGGTCGGCCAGCGTTTTCAGCATCCTGAAGTTCCTCCG
The DNA here is from genome assembly GCF_022346365.1 of Brevibacterium sp. ACRRH. Classification (NCBI taxonomy): domain Bacteria; kingdom Bacillati; phylum Actinomycetota; class Actinomycetes; order Micrococcales; family Brevibacteriaceae; genus Brevibacterium; species Brevibacterium sp. ACRRH. The sequence continues at coordinate 143,454 of NZ_JAKRMN010000002.1, read as the reverse complement.
GACAACCGGATCTTTCTGATCATAGGCAGTGCGTATTGCTTCACCGATGCCCTGAAACTCGCGGTTGTACCTTTTCGAGAGGATCTCCACGATCTCCTCGACAGCGGAAAGGAATCGATCAAGCAGCTCGGTTGGCTCGAGGGTTGGCGTCACAACATAACCTTTCGTCAATGACATGTGGTCATCCCATTATCTGAGTTACACATCTGAACAATCGACCAGTGGAGATCCGTCTGGATCAGTGAGTGTTCGAGTCTTGGCCAAACCCGTACCTCGTACCCTCTAGCGCCGCAGTCCATTTGACACCTGATGCCGTGGTAGTCCCTCTTCTAAATGAGGGTGTAAGTTGATAGCGTCTAAGCAGACACTTATGAGCGTTCGAGGGAGGCCCCGCCAATGCCAGCCGACAACATCCCTAAGTCTTGGGACTTATTCAATGAGTTTTTGGAGGGGCTGGAAGATCGTCGTCAAGAAGAAATTCGAGGTGCATTCCCACGGTTCCAGGCGCGCTATCGTGCTGCGCGAAGTATGAAGATCGAGCTCGATGGTTATGTCACCGAGGACACGCCTTCTGGTTATGTGGCAATTGTTCACTGCGGGATGGCCTACTCAGTACTCGAGTCGCTGGAGAAGGCGATCAATGGATACGCGAAGATAGCCAAATGCGAACCCGACAATTCTCACCGGAGAGTTCGAGTCGAGTCGCCGGAGATTGCTAACTACTACAGGGCCGACGGGAGTAAGCGGCTGCGGGACGCCATGAAAAAGCACCTTGACAGCAACAAGTTGGTCGCGAAGCTCACAGAGCTCGAGGTTTCTGGCGATGATGTGACCCCGTTGGCTGCAGGGATTCGTCACCTCGCTTTCCATGGAGTCTTTACGCCCGGAACAATTGGGTACAAACGCATGGGGAAGAACGCCAGCGTCGCAAAGCTCATGAATCAATTGCCAGCAGCGATACTGGACGCGACGGATGACCATTTCACTACCTGGTGCGCATTGATTAAAGCTCACGCTTGAACCCGGGGATATTCCACCACCGCTGTGGATTTCGGCTGCGCCGATCATCCTGGGGGCGCCGTTGTTGTTATTCGCCTGGGGTGGGTGAGGCTACTACTAGGTGGATTGCGGCTGCGGGATCGGGTGCCTGATTGCGTGTGTAGCCGGCCTGCTGCTGTCTATGCTGGGCGGGAAGAAGCGCAAACTTCTGGCCCCGCTCGGGGAGGTGCCGTGAAAGACCTTGTCCGCCGTCGTCCTGTTGTTGCTTTCTTCGCGTTGGCATACCTCGGATCCTGGTTGGGATGGTCACCGTGGTGGCTTTCGGAGAGCGGCATTGGGGTTCTGCCGTTCACGATGCCGTTTGCGGTTATTGCTCTTGTCAACCAGGTGGGTCTCTTTGCGGGCCCCTTTGCCGCGGCACTCATTGTGACTCGGGTTCTCGATGGACCAGGAAGCCCGCGGGCATTCCTCGCTCGAGCCTTCTCGTATCGGGGTCGGCCTGCCACGTATGCGCTTGCGCTTATTATGGTGCCGCTGGTCGTTGCACTGCCCTACCTTTTCTTGAAGGGAAAAGCCGGTGTCGAAGGGCTGACGGTATCGACACTCGTAACCACCCTTGTCACGTACCTCGTCTACCTTGTGGGAGGTCCTCTCCAAGAGGAGCCGGGATGGCGCGGCTTCGCACTTCCTCGCATGCAGCAGTCGATGCATCCGCTCTTGGCGGCTGTCGGCCTTGGAACAGTCCACACCTTTTGGCATGCCCCGCTGTTCCTCACCGATGAGTGGGACACCTCGCGTTCGGATGCGGGTCAGTTGGTTGCCTATTTGCTGCTCGTTGTGGTGCTTTCGATCGTGCTGTCCTGGGTGTTCAATATTTCCGGCGGGAGTTCAATCCCGGCAATACTGGCCCACAACTCTCTCAACTGGGGACTGCTGTCGGCGGGAAATCTGCTTGGTTCCCCGATCGTGAATACGTGGCCGGCAGCGCTTGCGCTGACGGTGCTCGTAGCAGTGATCCTGGCCTTCACGCGTGGGCGGCTCGGTTACAGCACGCCCTGAGCCCGATGCTCACTGCATTAAGACTGTGAGCACCAGAGCGATTGTCGCCAAGACGAGCAGTGCGACCACGCCCGCACCGAAACTGCGCTACGGACCCTGACCGCCCGACCATTGAAAACGAGCGTGGGCAGCCCCACTGCCCAGGAGACGTGGCACCTCGATCTGTAATGGTGAGACGCCACAATCGCCTAACCGGGTTACGTCGTCTGGCCCCGCCTGGTTTCGCTTCTTTCTCATTACCTGCCATCGATGTGACCACTGCATCGTGCGTCGGAGTCTGCGCGGTTGCTCCGGTATACCTCGGTAGTCCACATCGGCAGCCGACCTGTAGCTCCGTAGCGACCTGACTGTCGGCGTCGATGTGTCGCTCTGTTGCGGCCATGACGATACGGGTAGGATGGGCGGTATGAGATTCTGATCCGGGTCGTTCGGTCCCCTCGACCCTCGGCTGAGGTGGTCGATGATGAACCAACAAACTTCGTGGAGCCCAGGAGTGCGTGTCGTCGCTTTGCCCGCTCGGAGCAAGATTGGCCCGATCGCATGATTAACGAGGCGGCTCAGGCTGCCGTTGAAGAACAAGTGCCGTTGATCAAAGCGGTTCGGCGACTCGTGCGGGGCGGCTGGGACGAAGTAGAAAGTTCGATTGTTACTTACGGCGAACCGATCGCTATTGAAGGCACGCGTTCGATTGTGCGCTGCCACTTTCTTCGAAGTGACCCTTCGGGCCGCCCTCGCCTCAAGGTGCTAGCGGAGCAGCTTGCGAATCAAATCGTCAACTACTGCATCCCACGGACGGAAATTCAGAAGGTTGGGCAACTATCTCTAGACAGGCAGATTCCGGAGATTACTCGTTTAGCTAACGAAGCGGCACGCCTATTCACTCAGACTCAGGTCAATACAGGGGAGGGTGCGGAGCTCCTTCTGTATGCGCTACTTGAAAAAGGGCTCCAGATACCGCAGATCCTTAGCAAAATGTCTCTAAAGACGAGTACTGAGATGCAGTAGCATGGTGCTGACGGAGTCCATGCGAAGCTCCTTGATAACGGGGATCTAGCTGTCTATTGGGGTGAAGCAAAGCTCTATGAGTCGGTCGCTAAGGCGATGACAGATTGCATGGACAGTATCGCGCCGTATCTGTTGGGTAACGCTCATGAGCAGGATGTCTTCCTGATCCGGCACTATGCCGACGCTGGAAACGCAGAGGTGACGGCCCGGCTACTCGAGTACTTCAATGACAAATCGGTCCTTTCAGCGAATGTCGAGATGCGTGGTGCCTGTCTTATCGGGTTTGTGCATGAGAACTATCCAAAGCTTCCGCGTGAAGAAGAATCCGTGAAGGCCGAACTGGACAAAGCTATAATTAGCTGGGCGGAATCCACAAGGAAGCGCCTTCGGAATCGTTCCTTGACTGGACATGCTGTCGAAGTGTTCTTTTTCCCAATGCCGTCTGTCGGTGAATTTCGAAGGGCGATCAAGGCAGAGCTTCGGATCGAGGTTAATTCGTGAGCGAGTTTTCTGATCGGGTGCTTGCCCTTAGCCGGTTCCGAGCTGGACTTGAAGAGATAGCGGTTAGTTCGGTACGGGCAGATGTGCCTTTGGTAGACGACTCCGCTTCTCCTGCCCCTGAACCTGACTGGGTTTTCCTCTTGGTGTGCGCGAGTGCGCTAACAGCAGAAATGAATGAGGTTGCCCAGGATGCCGTGTTGCGTGTTGCGCAAGGCTGCCTGCGATCGCGCCAAAGTACTGACGAGCAGCGCGCCGCCGCCGTTCTTCTATTAGAACGAGTTGGGAATCAGCCGGCAATCGCTTTAGCGCGCGATCGTGACGAGAGTATCCTGACATCGATCGAAGCGAATTCGTCGGCACTCGTCCTTGATGCTTTTGGTCGTCGGGCTGAACTAACGGTAACGCTTCCGAACGGCGCCGTTATCGACGCAAATCCCTTCCAAAAGGCGTTCTGGGAGCTTGCGTCTGCCAATGACTGGGTAAGTGTATCCGCGCCGACATCCGCAGGTAAGTCGTACATCATTCGTGAGTGGATGCTTGCGGAACTGCGAGGGGCGACGCCTGTGCGACTGGTGTACATAGCGCCCACCAGAGCCCTTGTTGAGGAGGTTAGCGAGGTCTTCCGATCTAAACTTGATGAAAGCGTGGGTGTTCATACTCTCCCGTGGGATCCTGAGATTGTTGGCTTCGAACGACAGGTTTTTGTGCTCACGCAAGAGCGCCTTCACCTCCTACACCAACGGTTGCCGCAGTTTAAGGCATCAGTGATCTTTGTGGACGAAGCTCAGAAGATCGCCGATGGCACTCGCGGTATACTGCTAACGCAAGTGCTTGACGAAGCCCTTCGCAGAGACCCTAATATTCGGTTAGTGTTCGCGAGTCCTTTGTCGTCTAATCCCGGCGTACTGCTAGATCCCACATCTTCACAGGAGCGCAAGGCTGCGCTTGTCGGTGAGACGGTGACAGTGAATCAGAACCTCGTCTTCGTCAACCAAGTCCCTCGGAAGCCGCGCCGCTATGTGCTCTCACTTGTGTACGAGGGTGAGGAGCGGGAGGTTGGTGAGATTGAGTTGCCTCTTGCCCCAGATGGCGTTGGGCAGAAGGTTCCTCTCATCGCTGCCGCGATTGGGGGCGTCTCCACGGGGAATCTTGTTTTTGCGAATGGGCCGGCTGAAGCGGAAAAGTTTGCGCGAACTATATTTAATGCATTAGGCGAAGGCCCTGCGATGAAGTCAGACGCCATTCAAGAATTGGTCGACTTTTCTAAAGGTGTCGTGCACGAGAGATTTCAGCTCGCCGAGTTTGCTAAGCGGGGCGTTGCGTTCCACTACGGTGACATGCCCCTCGTGCTAAAGGCGAAGGTGGTGGAGCTATTCAAGAGAGGGGAGATCAGATTCCTGGTATGTACTTCCACGCTCCTTGAGGGAGTCAACCTGCCGTGTCGCAACCTCTTCCTACGTGCTCCACGTAAAGGGCCGAGGAAGCATATGCCTATGCCAGATTTTTGGAATCTGGCAGGGAGAGCTGGTAGGTGGGGAACTGAATTTCAGGGGAATGTATTCTGTGTTGATACTTCAGATGCGAAGGCATGGCCTGAAAAGCCTGGGCGACGCGAGCGGTCATCGATCGTTCCCGCGGCAGCTGCGACGCTATCCAACGTAGCTAGCGTGATCGAATATATCGACCGCGGTGCACGCGAAGCTGATCGTGCAACTTCTCCGGAGCTCGAATCAGCCTTCAACTGGCTGGTTGGGCGTTTCTTGTCTGACGGGAATCTGATTGGGATTCATGGTGTCGCCTTAAACGCAGAGGACACCGACCGGATCGCTGAAGCACTTGGGCGTGTGGCACCATCTCTCCGGATTCGTTCGGCCCTGGTGAAGAAGCATGCGGGTATCAGTCCGACGTCGATGCAGCGCCTCTTGGATGCTGTCTTGGCGAACGGACACCCGGAGGAACTTGCTCTGGTACCCCCAACTAGCGATGATGCGTTCGATGAGTACAAAATCGCGTTGGACTATGTTGCTGAGTATCTGGGCGGATCGTTCGAGCCGGAGCGTCGTCGCTTGTCACTTTCGCGTCTCATCGTTCATTGGATGAGGGGCGTGCCTCTTAGCGTCATTATTGACAACCGTGCGAGATGGCAACGTGACCAAGGCAAAGAAGTCTCCTATCCAAGCCTGATCCGCCAGGTGATGGCGGACGTAGAGGAGATCGCGCGTTTTGAGGCTCCAAGGTATTTATCCTGTTATGCTGACGTCGTGGCCCAAGCGGCGGGAGAACTTGGTAGACAGATTAATGTGGATGCCGTCGATATCGAGATGATGCTTGAATTCGGAGTGCCACGGCTAACTGATATGTCATTCATCTCGATTGGGTTGTCAAGGGCTACTACTCGTGCCATTGCGGAATTACTACTGGATCCCGCGCTCTCTCCAGCAGATTGCACAGCTTGGATCGAGAATGTCGATGTCGAGCAACTTGAACTTCCTGCTTTCGCCGCACGCGAGATCATGGCGCATCGACAACTTCTTTCCGAGCGACGCGGGCGAGCAAGGTAGATAGCCGCACTGTCGCTGTGATGGGGGCCGGAAGCGGACCAGAACCATGTAAGCCAGGTGTGATGCGATGCACTCTGCATGAACCGCGACCTCGAATGACGCGGAAATCGATCTTGCAAGAGCGGCTTGAATGCGTACAGTTGCGCCCGGCACCCTTCCCAGCTGTTCCTGAAAACACCTTTATAGGTACCTGGCCGAACATGCTTGAGGGCGCGTTTCGCCAACTGGTGGACCACGTGCGTACGGCCATCAGTATTCGCCCCGGGGGTCGCGGATTTCCGCGCACTCCTTGTCATCCAGCTTCTGACCGCTCCAGCAGAAGAAATTGCGGGAGTTTAGCCGCTCCAGCGATCCACCTGCAGTTTGTGCCGGCTCACCAGCTCGCCTACCTCCGTCTGCGACGCTGAGCTACTGCGCAGTTGGACCTCCCGTCCGCGCTAGTCGTTGCCGACTCCCACCAAGATCAGATGCAATCTCGGATCGCTTGGTGCCGTCTCGTAACGGGTTGGGGCTGTCTGTAGAGCTGCGTCAATGGGGAGCGTCTGTCTGCCAGCGAGTATGGGTGGCTCCAGAAGACGCAGGGCGTCGAGTTCGCTGTCGGATGTGTTCGTGCGCTACACCCATGAGAGTCAACGGCGGGGGCAAGTTTCGACAAGCCTCCCGCTAGGTCCACTCGAGAAGCTAGTGAGACAGCACTCGTAGAACAAAAGCCCTGGTGGGATAACCCACCAGGGCTTTTGCGTTCCGTATGTGAGTTTTTGGGTTAAAGCGGGTTAATGCTCAAAATGTGTGTATGAGTCGGGCGTGTCAACGGCGCAAAGTGAGCGAAACTGCGCAATATATTGCGCAGTTTCGCTCACTTTGCGCTAGCTTCTGCACGGCCCTGGTCTTCGAAGCCTCAGCTCTTGGCTCGGTAGGTCGCGATAATTACACCTGTCGTGGTGATAGTGGGCTCTCCAACAAGCTCCAGATCCTCCGAAACCGCTCCGTCAGGAAATTGCCGCCACCCCTTGCCGAGCACCAGTGGATGAATCATCAGCTGGTACTCATCGATAACTCCGGGCTTAGCGCGCAACGACTCAACCAGTTTGTTGCTCCCCATGATGAGCAAATCTGGCCCGTCTTGCTGCTTAAGTTCCTCCACGGCCTCGATCACATCGCCTGTAAGCAGAGTCGAATTCTCCCAGATCAACGGCTCTTCAGCGGTGGTAGAAGCGACATACTTGGGCGTGTTATCAAGCACCTCAGTAAAGGGATTTCCAGTTTGCCCGTGCCACGCAGAATAGAAGTCTTCATAGGTGCGTCGGCCAAACAGGAGTTCGGCCCCATTGGCCATGCCGGCACCCATAGCCGCACTCTTCACGTCATCGTTGTATTCTTGCGCCCATCCGCCACGATCGAAGCCGTTCCGTTCATCTTCGTCGGGACGTCCAGGGGCTTGCATTACGCCGTCCAAGCTAACGTTGTTAAGCACGATTACTTTGCGCATATTTTCCTCCAGAAATCGTATTACAAGCATAAACGAGGCCGTCCACTCCTCAAGAGAGCGGACGGCCCCGTAACCAGAACTAGCTACCGAATCTCGCTGGTGAAACCGAGATAGTGCCGTCGAGACGATGAACAACTATGCCTGAAGACCTAGCTCCATCGTTCGAGTACTGTCACTTGCGAGTTCTGCGAGTCCAAGCAACGGTGACTACACCCATGCCGATCAGAATGAGAGCCACGGTAGCGCTTTGAACGATGTTGGCACCTGTGCGTGGCATGTCACCGCTGTCCTTTTCAGCGTGAGCAGGAGCGTCAGAGGACTGATCATCGGAGGGTTCGTCACCTGGTGTTTCTGACGGGCCAGCGTCTGAACCGTCTTTGTCGTCGTCCTGAGAATCCCCATTATCGGTGGGGCGTGGTTGCGTTTCCGCGCCACAGTCGATCTCCGTTTTGAGCTGGTCAGGTGAGACCGAGGTGCCAAAGTCGGTAGCCACGGCGACAGAGAAATCTTGCCGTCCTGTGCGAGTGCCACAGACCTCTTCCTTCTTGAACGACACCTGAGCTTGTCCGGCGCCGTCAGTGGTGATGATCGAGTCCGTTGTGTTGGCCTTCGGTTCGACAAGCGAGTTATTCACGTCCGCTGTGCGCTCCACGTCACCGATGGTAACCGTGACCTTTTTAGTCACGCCCGGACCTTCTGAGAAGGAAAGTCCGCGCATGTCGACTGGAATGTCACCCTGTTTATTAGGAGCACCGACAGTGACTCCCACAGAGGACTTCTGGGCTCGCGGTTCGCGCACCTTTTCACCCAGATACTTCGCTAGCTGGTCACGGTCCAGGTTACCCATGTTCACAAGGTTCTTGCCTGCGGTGAGAGCGTCAAACGAGTCTCCACCTTCAAGCAGGAACGTGACGGAGCCGATCGTGTACTTGCGTTTAAGGTCCAATGGCTCGTCATTGACGTACACGGAGGTAATCCGCTCACCGTACTTGGCACTTGGGTCGTAGGTGTATCGCACATTGGAAGAGAGACCCAGCTTGAGAAGTGGTCGCGAGTTCTGCGAATTGAGATCCGTCTTCCATTGCTGCTCGAGTGCCTTCTTGAAGTCGGCGCCGCTCACAGTGACGTACCCCAATTCGTTGCCAAATGGAGCCACATCGAATACCTGACGGTAGCTGATTGAGCCGTCTTTGCGCGGACGCAGGTCTTCTCGCAAACCACCAGCATTGATAATCCCAATGTCGACCTTGGAGCCGTCCTTGGTGAGTACGGTGTCTTTCATCGAGTCGGCGACCATGTCACCCAGGGTGGATTCGATTCCTCGGTTTGAACCCGGGACGGGGTTTTCTTTGTCGTTCGCGGCGAAAACTCCACGCGCAAAGCCTTGCTTGTACCCTTGGGCAACGGGCTTTTCGCCTTCTTTGTCTGCCTTCTTCTTAGCGGTCGCAACCATTTGCGCGACGCTTGCGTCTTCGCCACACTCGGCTACCTTCGCAGCAGGAATCAGTTCGACATCAGACGACAGGACCTTCTTGGTTTTGGTATCAAACTGAACAGATACTTTGGACAGATTGTCCATGTATGAACCGGAGGCCGTGGCTACCAGGGTATTGCCCTGTGAACCCTTGACGTTCTCAAACTTGTACGGCACGTGCGTGTCACCGCCCATGAGGGCATCGACGTACTTGCCCATCTTAGGGTAGGTGTTTGCCGCATCGTCATCGATCATGGCGACAACGACATCCGCTTTTCCAGATTCCTTCAGTTTCTGCGCCTGCTTGTTTGTCACTTCTGCTGGGTCGGCGAACTTCATGCCAGCGGTTGTGCCCGGGGACAGCTTGTATGGCACGTCTTGTGCGATTCCACCAATGAAAGCAACGCGGACGCCAGCAGCGGTGGTAACGATTTTGTGGTCACCGAGCACGTCATCAAGCGATCCGCTGACGTTGGCGGCTAGATAGGGAAACCCAAACTTGCTGTACGACACACCGTTGACGGTTCCGCCCTTTGTTCGCGCACGGAATACGTCCTGGCCGTCGTCCAGTTCGTGGTTTCCAATTGTCGAGGCGGCAGGGTTGAGGGCGCTGAGCGCGTCGACTGTGGGGTTGTCGTGGAGGATGCCCGAGGTGAAGGTGGAGGCACCGATGTTGTCCCCAAGCAAAGTGAAGGTCGAGTTGGGGTTGGTGGTGCGGGCGCGATCAAGATAGCACTTCATAGACGCTGCGCCAGCCTCGACGATGTTGCCGTCGTCGTCCGTCTTTTGTTCGATATGACCATGCACGTCCGTAAGGTTGTACAGGTCCAGCGATACAACGTCAGCCGACGGGGTAGCTGAATCGGTGGCTGCTGTAGGCGATGGAACGCTAGCTGCGTGAGCGGCGGTCGGTCCCATGGCCACAGCGAGGGCGGCGATCCCGGCGAGCACAGACCGGTAGACAGGTAATTGCACGAGTACTCCTGGAGTCGAATGCTTTGTGATGTGTACGAGCTGTGGACCGAAGGGGCCAAATACTTCAGGTAATGCCACCGAGATCGATAGCCCGCAAAAAAATAATACGCCACAGCGAACTTCTATGTTGTTGAAGAGATGTACTGTAAGTTACTAAATAACAAACTTATGAATGTGGGTGGCCATGGCGTCCCGTCCCACTGCGATACGTCGGTATCATCAGCGCGCTTTTCGAGACCATTGCGTGTGCATAGCTCGCTCCGTGCGTTCTGACGGTAACCTGGAAGTATGTCTGTCTCTGAGCTGTCCACGAGTGCCCAGAATTACCTAAAGGTGATCTGGGGTCTGACGGAATGGAGTTCGGAACCCGTTACACCCACACGAATCTCCGAACGCATTGGCCTAAAACTTTCATCGGTTTCCGATGCTGTTCGGCGTCTGGCCAGTCAAGGTTTGCTGACCCACGCACCCTACGGATCTGTTGAACTAACGGAGTCTGGTCGCAAGTATGCGCTTGCGATGATCCGTCGGCACCGGCTCATTGAGACTTTCCTTGTTGAAACGCTGGGCTATACCTGGGACCAGGTACATGACGAGGCTGAAAGCCTCGAACACGCCGTTTCGGACTTCCTCATCGACCGCATTGATGCACTTCTCGATCACCCAACACGAGACCCTCACGGTGACCCGATCCCGTCCAAAGAGGGTAAGCTCGATGTCCCTGATGCTCAAACATTGTCCGAGGTCGGCCCGGGGAAAGAAGTTATAGTTGAGCGAATCTCCGACAGTGACCCCACCCTTCTGAAGTATTTCTCCGAGCAGGAAATCTGTGTAGGCGTGCGTCTTGCAGTCGCCGAGGGTGGTCCTTTTTCTGACGCGTTGCTGGTGACTCCTGCACGCCGAGGTGCCAAGACCGTACCGCTGGGTCGCTCGGCTACCGATGTGCTTTACGTATCGCTTGCGGCCAGCTGAGGTTTGGTAGTCGACTGCGTAGCGCGAGCATTTAGCCGACTTCGGCGCCAGTTCGCGATGAGTCCGTGCCGTGGTGCGCATAAATAAGCACATGTGAACACGCAACCCTGGGTGAGGACGATGAGGCCGCCGGGCGAGGCGTCAAACCAGTAACTCAGGTAGATGCCCGCAATTGAACAGCCTGCCGACAGCGTCGGGGCAATGACCAGCATTCTGCTGAACTTTTCGGTCACCAGACGAGCCGTCGCACCGGGGATGATGAGCATTGCTACGACGAGCACGACCCCCACAATCTGGAGGGCAATGACGGTTGTTAGCGCGAGGACGCCGAGCAGGAGAGCTCCTAGGCGTCGGGGAGAGATACCAATGACACGCGCGTGAGTTGGATCGAAGGCGAAGAGAGTGAGATCACGACGTTTGATGACAAGGATGGCTAAAGCAACTGCCGCAAGCACACCAATCTGCACGAGATCACTGGTAGAGATACCCAAGATGTTGCCGAACACAATGTGACCGAGGTGGGTTTGGCTGGGCGTCACTGAAATGAGCACAAGTCCACCTGCGAAAAGCGTCGTGAACACGATGCCTATAGCCGTGTCCTCTTTGATCCGGGTGTTAAACCTGACTGCACCTATGAGACCAACGGTGATAAACGCGAAGACAACTGCTCCCAGGGCGAAAGGAAGACCCAAAATATAGGCAAGAACAACGCCTGGTAGCACCGCGTGCGATACCGCGTCCCCCATGAGCGACCACCCGATGAGCACTAACCAGCATGAAAGGAGCGCACACACCACTGAAGCAATAACAGTAGCCACAAGAGCGCGACTCATGAATTCGTAGGAAAGCGGCACCAACAGCAGATCGTAGATCGTCATGCTACCACCTGACCGTCCCACGAACCCTTGCCCAGGGGATTGAGCCCAAAAGCCTCGGTGAGCCGCTGAGGTGAGAGCACCTCGGCGACAGAACCCGAATACAGAACCGTGCGCTTGAGCAGGATCGCCTCGTCAGCAAGACCAGGTAAGGCGTGGAGGTCGTGTGTGGAGACCAACACCGTTCCGCCTGTGGCTGCGAACTCCCGGAGCAGCCGCACGATTGTTGCTTCAGAGCGCTTGTCGACCCCTGCGAACGGTTCGTCAAGAAGCACAATGTCTGCGCCTTGGGCCAGACCACGAGCCAAGAACGCGCGCTTTCGCTGGCCACCGGAAAGCTGCCCAATTTGCCTCTTGGCGAAAGGTTCGAGGTCAACCCGGTTGAGCGCTTCGGTGACGGCTTCACGGTCAGCTGCTCGCGGCCGGCGTGTGAGTCCGAGGCGACCATAGCGACCCATCATAACGACCTCGGCGACGGAGAGGGGGAAGGACCAATCGACATCTTCGCTCTGAGGAACGTACCCGAGGAGCCCCTTGCGGCGGGCCCGTGCTGGTGTTTGACCATCGAGCAGGATCGTTCCGGAGGTCGGCTGGACCATCCCGGTGAGTGCTTTGAAGAGCGTCGATTTTCCCGAACCGTTCATGCCGATGAGCCCCGTGACTTTGCCGGCAGCGACTGTCATCGACGCGTTTTCAAGAGCACGAACGCTGCCGTAATCGACAGTTAATTGTGAGGTTTCAATTGCGGTGGTCATGAATTCTTCCCCGTAAGCCCAGCGGCAATGGTGCGGACGTCGTGACGCATGAGATCCAGGTAGGTGGGAACAGGGCCGTCAGCCTCGGACAGCGAATCGACGTACAGCGTTCCTCCGAACTTTGCTGGGGTCGCGTCGACAACTTGCTGCATGGGTTTGAGCGAGACGGTCGATTCACAGAACACTGCTGGAACGGAGTTCTTTTTAACGAACTCAACGGCGCTCGCCACTTGTTTTGGAGTTCCCTCTTCTTCCGCGTTGACCGGCCACAAGTACTTTTCGGTCAGACCTGCATCGCGGGCCAGGTAGGAAAACGCTCCCTCGCATGTCACAAGAGCACGCTTCTCTTTGGGAACGTCAGCGAGTTCGTGCGTGAGCTCGTCATGGATTCCCTGCAGGGACTTCTTGTATTCCTTGGCGTTGCTGGCAAAGTCGTCAGCGTGCTCAGGGTCAAGCTCGCTGAAGGCCTTCACCATATTGTCCACATAAAGCTGGACATTTTTTGGACTCATCCAGGCGTGTGGGTTTGGCTTGCCCGCGTAGGCGTCCTCGCTAATGTTCATCAGTTCCACGCCTTCAGAGACAACTGCGTGGGGCACCTTTGCTTCTTCAACGAACTGTTCGAACCAACGTTCGAGGCCAAGTCCGTTGTCGAGGATGAGGCTGGCCTGTGAAGCCTTCCGCACATCACCGGGTGTCGGTTCGTAGTCGTGGATCTCCGCACCTGCCTTAGTGATCGACTCGACCTGCAGATGGTCACCCGCAATGTTCTGCGCTATGTCCTGTAGCACGGTGAAGGTTGTAAGCACCGTTGGCTTCCCGCCGTTCGATGCTTTCGCTCCATTCTTGGCGTTGCCACAGCCGGTGAGTGTGAGTGCCAGGATGGCGCAGATGGCCACCAGAACTGTTCCGATTTGTTTCCGCATTCCGAACCTTCTTTTCCAAAACTGCGTGAAAGAAACGCAAACAATATGTATAGACGAATCATAATGTTCGTCGAGGCGTAGTTACAACCCTAGTGTATGCGAAGTGACAGTCGGGATAATGAACCTGGTTGATACTGAAACAGCACAGTGATCGACGGCTGGGGTCTACACGAGGCCTTGGATAACACCACGTATCAGCCACCTCGGCCCGCTTGGTGCGGGGTGTGATCGCCGCTGTTTTTGCTACATTCACCGCACTGTTTGCACACGTAGTGGGTGGCGCCCCCATGCCTGGATGGTTGGGTATTGTCGCTCCGCTCAATCTGTCGATCTTCATGTGTACTGTGCTGGCGGGCCGTCACGTTGACCGGTCATGAACGCGAAACCACTCACTGCCTCAGCAAGAGTGCCGAAATCGAGAAGTGGGCTGAGCGCGTGCCCAGTTTTGAGGAAACTGTGTCCCTGTTCATACTTGTTTCATGCATGAACAGGATCGCCAGCACCGCTTGGCGGATGCGTTGTTAAGCGGCCCACGCGGTCGGCGGCTGTTACTGGAATACGCGCTCGCCTCGGAACGGATCGAGGGCAAGGATGAGCGAGACGATTCACTCAGCTTGGCGGTGTTCATCGCGTCCTATCACCTCGAATTGCGCAGTGGATCGACTTCAGGCGCGCTGATGGGTCCAGGTGCCGAGGAGATAAGAAAAACGGTGGTGACGCCGGAGGAGACTGCCGCACGTTTAGAGGGCGTGACTTTAGCTGAAGTGACGCCGAGGTCGTTGCTGTCGAGCCTGTTGCCGGCGGTGGAGATGGCGGCATATTGGCAGGAGCCCCAAGGTGACGATGTTCTGGCTGCGACCGACCCCATGCGGGCCGGACTGCGCCGAGTCGCTGAACACATCGCAGCTTCGACGCACACAGACTGGTGGACCACTCCAGTGGAGGAGTCGTCACAATGCACTGTGCAGTGGGACGGCGAGCTTCGACGGGTTCCGGAAGATCCGTTGCGCGTATTGCGCACAGTGCGGGCGAAAGATGCAGACGATGAGAAATTGGCTGCACGCGAGCGCCCCACGGATCCAACAGCATCTTGGAGCGGGATTTGGTGGTCCACGCCTCCACGTGATCTCCCGTCGTCGACTCGGGAGTTGTTCGACACGAGCCCGGTGGGATTGTGGCTGGTAGAGGACAGTATGGGGTGGGAGACCGCAGAAACCCTACGGTTGGAAGTTCCAGAGGGGTTGCGTGTGTATGAGATCGATTCGGCAGAGGCGTGGGCTGAGTTGTGCAGGCGGTTCCCGTTTGAGCAAACGGCACAAAAGCGTCATGACTGGTATCTGACCACCGGGCGAACCGGAAAGTGGGTGGTCCCAGACTGGGCAAAGGTCGCTGAGTATTACGATGCAGTACACCTCCAGGTCGCTGCGTACCTTGCGGCAGCGGGGACGGCGATCCCGGTTGATGCTGACAGAGCGACAGTGATTGCCGGCTGGGGGCCAGACGAAACCTATTGGTTCACGCCGCGTGTCAACCACCTCGGCACCCCTACCGCGTGGATCCTTACGGAAGACAGCATCGACTACCTTTGGGAGCGCCGGCCCAACTAGGTTCCGCACCTCGGCACCCCTTGGGGCTGTTCGTGGTGCCCTTCGAGGTTCGGTAGTGGCGGGTCTGGCTGTCCGCCGACCTTAGCGGAGCAGCGGGAGCGTGAGTGGGTAGCGGTACATCTCGTGGCGGGAAGCAGCCATCGCTGCCAGGATTGGGATCACGATGCTGACGATATAGACGATCGCCCAGATGATGAAAGATACGGGCAACAAAATGACGGTGAAGGCGAGGACAGTGGCGGCCGCTGAGGCGAGCGCCAGGGTCACTGCGAAGTTGAAGGATCCTGCGGCTGCATTGCGCACGAAGTCGCTTTTGTCTTTGTAGATGAACCATACGATGAGCGGTCCCACGAAAGAGAGCATTCCCACGCTCACCACCGAGGAGATGATGAGTGAAAGGTGGGACAGGATCGCCCAGGTACGTTCGGTCGACGGATCGGTGGTCTGATGCGTGCTGTATGTCTCGTTCATGTCTTCTATTCTTCCGTGCTCAGCTAGGCGCGACCATGCGGTTTTCCCCCAAGTTCTAGCGGATGCAACCCAGAAAAGACGTGCCTTCGGTATCTTTGAGCGCCAAACACGCTGGAGGAAAACGACATGCCCACCACTGTGAAGCCCTATTCCGCGCTAATCGTGCTTTCAAAAATCCGTTTGCAACACGCATGCCCATGCAGAAAATAATGTGAAGGTATCCTTATATGAAGAAAGTCTGACGACGCAAGCGCTGAGGGAGGTGCGCCATGGCTGGCAACGGACAACACATTGCGGCGATGGTGCGTAGCCATGCGTCTGGTGATGACGATAGTTTCTATTCGGTCGCGCTCCAAGTGGCTGCTCGAGAAGCCAAAGCTGGTCATCACGTGCTTGCTAACGACATCAAAAAGGCTGTTGACGCCTCTCGCGAACGTGAGCCTGTTGGCAAGATCACACCGCTTGCGCAGCCTCGTGGCGAACTTGCTGAATTGGTCGAGGTGACATACGCCGACGTGCGATTGCGAGAGCTGGTCGCTTCAGCCGAACTTGCCACGCAGATTAAGCAAGTTCTCGCCGAACAACGTCAGCGCAAAAACCTGCTCGAGTACGGTTTCGCCCCGGCGCATCGGTTGCTTTTGGAGGGACCGCCTGGAACCGGGAAGACGATG
Source organism: Brevibacterium sp. ACRRH (assembly GCF_022346365.1). Taxonomy (NCBI): domain Bacteria; kingdom Bacillati; phylum Actinomycetota; class Actinomycetes; order Micrococcales; family Brevibacteriaceae; genus Brevibacterium; species Brevibacterium sp. ACRRH. Next base: position 127,114 of record NZ_JAKRMN010000002.1, on the reverse strand, counting down.
ACCGCTGCCGTACTCGCCACCGAGCTTGCTATCCCAATGTTCACAGTCAGGCTCGATAGCCTAATGAGTAAGTTCATGGGTGAGACAGCCAGTAAACTTCGCCTAATCTTCGACTCTGTTGCCCATCGCCGTGCCGTCTATTTGTTCGATGAAATCGATGCTCTTGGGGCTGACCGTTCCGGGAATGATGTCGGAGAGGCCCGTCGGATTCTGAACTCATTCCTTGTTTTTTTGGAGGAAGCGAGCGCTGAGTCGCTCGTGCTCGCGGCTACGAACCATCGTTCGATCCTCGACAAAGCGCTCTTCCGTCGGTTCGACGCGGTCTTGACTTACTCTTTGCCCGACGCGCGACAGGCGGTAGCCGTCATGCGAGCACGTCTCGGGACGCTTGCTAGCGGGACAAGCATGGCAAAACTGGGCGAATATACGGTCGGACTGAGCCATGCCGAGCTTGTGAAGGCGGCCGAGACTGCAGCAAAGACGATCTTGTTGCGTGGCGATAACAGGGTCCAAAGAGAAGATCTCATTGTCGCACTTACCTCGCGTAGAACGGCAAGCCTTGGCTGAGGCGCACCGCAACCTCGACCACCTGTACATTGAGGGGTACGTAGAAACAGCAGACTTTCACCGTGTGGGTGGGGGGACCTGATAAGTCGATCCGCCAAGTCAATCGTCGCGACCATGGGACTCGGCTAAAGAAGGCTGCTGAAAATGTTTTCAGCACCTTCGACCAACAAATGACAGATCTCGAGATGCCCTCCTATGAGGAACTCCGGGCAACCGGCACGATCCTCGTTCTCGAGGGAGAAGGATCTGCGTATCCTTTGAAGGTCGAGTCCCTCAACTCCTACACAGGAGGAAAAGTACGTAAACCGAAGTGGCTTCTTTTGTCGGTGCGTAAAGCTCAGGACGAAAACCCCGAGACGGCAACTGTCTGGATTTCCGACTCCTACCGCTCGCAGTTCCTGAAGCTCTTCGAGGACTACCTCAACGATGAGAAAAACACCAAGAAAGGTCGACCCAAAAACCAGGATCTCGTCGCGAACATTGCACGCATTCGTCAGGCAGTCCTTGACGACCTCTGGACTTCGGAGATGCAGCCGCTGAAAACTGGACTCCACTGGTGGGAACTGTGGCTTGACGACAGTGGCGCACACCTCGCCGACTGGGAGCGCTTCGTCACTACGCACCAGCTTCAGACTCGTCGTAGCGAATTCCGTTTAGGAGACCGCCTTGTTGTCTGGGTAAAAGCATCATGGTCCCAGCTACAGATCCTCCCGTTCACTTCGGTGCCTCTGGCCGAAATCCGGCACCCCCAGTTCATCGACACAGTGGAAGACCTGAGCACTAGTGAGCAGGACGAGTATGTTGAGGATCTAGCCCAACGCATCATTCATGCTTCGGCAGATGTGCCAACCGTATGCCACCTGGACACGGGAGTGCTTCGTACTCACACTCTCCTTGGAGGGTCCTTAGCGCCCAACGATCACCACTCGATCTTCGGTGGATCAGGAACAGACGTTCACCCGAGTGGGCATGGCACCTCGATGGCCGGTCTCGCGTTGTTCGGAAACATCGATTCGTTGCTCACGGCACGGACTAGTGTTGCCCTTCGTCACAGGTTGGAGTCAGTGCGGATGTGGCCGGGACCCGGTGACCAGTTGATCGACCCGATCGACTACGGCACGGCGACTGTCGAAGCGGTCTCGCATCCGGAGGTAGCTCGACCCGATCGACATCGCACATTCTGCTTGACGTTGAGCACCGATCCCGACAAACCGGGCGAACCAACGCTATGGTCCGCGTCAGTCGACGCACTGGCGGCCGGCACGGATATCGTCCGGAGAGGAAACGAACTCCAACTGCTTTCAACGCCAGATCCCGCGTCTGGTCGACTCATCGTTGTCGCGGCAGGAAACGTGCCGGACTACGCCACTGATCATCATACGAACTCCGAAAACTCGCCAATCCAAGACCCGGCTCAGGCTTGGAACGCACTCACAGTCGGTGCGTACACCGAACTTACTGATGCTCCATCGCACCCGCAATACTCAGGTTGGAACGTCTTAGCCGAATCCGGCGACATCTCTCCGCACACGACCACGTCGCTTTACTTCAACATGACGCGCTGGCCGATCAAGCCGGACATCTGCATGGAAGGAGGTAACGTTTTGACAGATGGCGCTAGCACGTTTGAAGATAAATTGCCTTCGCTGTCGTTACGTTCGACTGGGCACAAAAACGATGTTGCACTGACTTCGGCCAATGCCACGAGTGCCGCAACCGCACAAGCCTCGCGATTGGCGGCCATGGTGATGGATCGGTACCCATCGTACTGGCCTGAAACTGTGCGTGGGCTGTTGACACACTCCGCAGAGTGGACCGATTCGATGGTTCAACAACTTGCTAGCGACCAAACCAAAACTGGGCGCCAGATACTCCTCCGCCAGTTCGGCTGGGGCGTGCCATCGGAAAAGGCAGTGTTGAATTCTAGGCGAGACGCGGTCACACTCATCGCTCAAGACAGCTTCGTTCCGTTCAGCGGAGACAAGTACTCGATGCGACATTTTCGCCTGCACGCGCTACCGTGGCCAACCGATGTCCTCCAAAGTATCGGTGCGGCCGAGGTGCGCCTTCGTGTCACCTTGTCCTATTTCATAGAGCCGTCTGCGTCTCGACGAGGTTGGCGCAGCAAGTACCAGTACGCGTCCCATGGTTTGCGGTTCGACCTCCAGGGGCGTTTGGAAAACGAAGCCGAGTTTATTCAACGAATTAATCGGGAAGCGCAGAACGAAGAAGGCGGTCCACGATTGAAGGAATCAGACCGTTGGTTCCTGGGCGAGCGAGCGCGACACTTGGGGTCGCTTCACCAAGACGAATGGATTGGCACCGGTGCCGAACTAGCCCACTGCAACAGTGTCGCGATATATCCAGTGGGCGGCTGGTGGAAGAATAACAGTCGCAAAGACCGCCGCGACCTGCCTGTCCGATATGCGCTTCTGCTTTCGCTCCAAACGAAGGAACAAGACGTAGACCTTTACACGCCGATCGCTACTCAACTCGAGATTCCGGTCACGGCTGAGATATCTGCGCCGTAAAGCTACTCGGGGCGCTTAAGAAGCGGTTGCTCCTAGTCTCTGTGTACTTCCATGGGGTCAGTTCGCACCCAGGTGGGTGTTTCTTTGGTCAGCGTTGAGTCGGGGAATCCGGCTTCAGCCTCGTCTGCCCAGCGTTCAACGTCAGCGTCGGTAAATGCGACGCCGTTGACATCAGTGTATTTCGTCATCGTGCGTTCCTCATTTCTTGCTCGAAGCCCTTTGAGAGGTAGTTCGCGTGAATAACGAACACCCCGCCGGGGACATGGATTACTACCAATTCGACGCTACGGCCAACGTGATCAAAACCGATCACACCCCAGCGTTGCGGTTCCGTGCCAATCAATCTGCTTTTTCGTGCCGCGCATTAAACGCCCACACCAAGCAGAAACAGCCGAAAGCGACGATCCCTAACGCCATTACCGTCAGCAAGTACGGTCCGAACGGCTGATCGACCAACGTGCGCAATGCCGAATTCGTGCCGCCGGCCGCCTCGGGGTCATGCGTGATTGATGACCACATGAACAGACCACCCACAAAGATGATCGCGACCCCTTTAGTGATGTAACCAACCTGGCCCAGGCGCTTCACCCACAGGGCGACGCCCCCATCCAGGTCATCCTCAAACGACTTTTTTACCCCAGAAACAATCTGGCCCACGCCAACGGCAGCAATCACAACACCGGCCAGAGCGATAATCACGACACCGCCAGGCATACCCAACACCTGGCCCACCATGGACTCTTGCTTTTCTTCACTATCTCCGCCAGCACCCGCAACGGCTTGAACGGCGCTGGCACACAAGAACGCGTACACGGCACTGCGACCCACTGACGCAATCCTTTTGAACAACCGCTTTGCACCCGAATACTGCTGATTGCCAATCGCTGCTTCAATGAGCTGCCACACCACCAGCGCAGCCAATCCAACCGCACACACAATCAGCACCACGTATCCAAACGGTTGTTGTGCAATCTGCTGAGTCGCCCCGGAGTTAGAGGCTTCCTGTCCGCTGGTACCTCCGCCCCACGCGATCTGCACACAGATGAACGCAATGACCAAGTGCACTACGCCGTAGGCAAGTAGACCTACTGTGACAAACCCGCGATACACCGGATTCTGCTGGATCACTTCACCGGCTTTTTCAGCTGTCTCACTATGTGCGTCACCTGCTTTGTGGGCGACGTTTTCCGCTTTGTCTGCAACGTCTTGTGCCTGGTCAGCCACGTCTTTGGACTTGTCTGTGAGGTCGCTCATACCTCAAATTTACCGGAGCGAACGCGGAAAACCACTTGCAATCGAGTTTTGTATCAGTACATACTATGTATTGATACATACAGCTACGGAAGGAAGTGACATGAACACCACGATCTGGATCATCATTTCAGTGGGGGTGCTCTTTGCAACAGCCCCCGTCACTAGCGGTATGCGCAAAGTGAATGAAAAAGAACTCGCCAAATACGCAAACAAACAGAAACTTCCAACCCCTAACCACCTCCGCCCGGCCCTCATCGAACGAATCACACAACGTGAACGTGCGGCCTTGACCTGCGGAATTGCTGGAATCGTCATCAGCTTCGTGATCGGTGCCATTCTGCAGACCGCATTCGGCGGCTGGGACGCCGACATGCCAATCGCTGGCCCCCTCACTCTCATGGGTGTGGCATTCGGTGGAGGACTGGGCGGCCTCGTCGCCACCTACCGAACCAAACCGCTTGCCCCTGAACAACCTCGGGTAGCCCGCCCCATTGAAACAACCCTTGGCGACTACGTCAGCAAAGGTGAGCGGATCGCACCGTGGCTCGCGCCTGTCAGCATCGCGCTGAGCACCGCCGCCATGTGGATCATTGCCGCCCGTACCCCCGGGGTGATTGCGGAATACAGCAACCAGTTCGTGATGCTCACCGTTGTTGCAGGGTTCCTGCTGTTGCTGTGGGGAGCCATGCTGTTCGCCTGCACGCACATTCTCAACCGCCCACAGCACGCCGGCGATGACCTGGAACTCGCCTGGGACGACGCCGAACGTACCGTTGCACTACGCGGACTCATCGACAACGCAATCGCCATGGCGATGGTGTCATCCCTGGTGACGCTGGCTGGAGTGGCCAAAGCGATCACCGACCCACAGGTACGCGAAGGCGCTCAAGACCTCACCGCTGGACTGGCGGTTTCGGCCTTTATCACTGGTCTGGTTTGCTGGGCAATCGTCCTGATTCCATTTTTGACCGGCCGTTTCAACCCCACACCATGGCGCAAACTGTGGGCCGGAAAAGACCTCGGGGTCGCCTCGGACGCGGCCACCTCGGGGGCAGCAGCTCATACGGACGCGGACGGCGCCCACGCGGCCGGCACGCACGCAGGTGCGAATACCGCGAACTCTGCGACCACCTCGGACGAAAACGCCTGACGACCACCCTGCCAGACCTGGCAGAGACCTGACAGAAAGGACGGATGCCATGTTGCGCATTGACCCCGCAGGTGCGACACCTCCGTACGAGCAACTACGTTCGCAGCTCATCCAGCAGATCGAGTCCGGCGAACTCCCGCCCGGTTCCCGCCTCCCAGCCGTGCGACGTTTGGCCAGCGACCTGGGGATCGCACCCAACACGGTCGCCCGCACCTACCGCGAACTCGAAACCCAGGGATACGTGAAAACCGCGGGTCGGAAGGGAACGATCGTGAGTGAAGACACCTCGGCCGCGCCTGCACTTAGTGCCACCCGCGACTTCGCGCGCCAGCTTGTGGACATGGGTGTTGATATGGAGTCGGCGGTGCGGATGCTTCGCCGGGCCTTCGCCGAGGTGGCCCAGCGTTAAGCGCCTCCCTTACGTAAGTGCCCGTCAAGTGGGCAGTGCCCCCGAGGTGGATGTTCCGCCTCGGGGGCACTGGGCTTTTGGCGCGGTTGTGTGGGTGGGGTTGTGGATGTTGTGGGGTGTGGGTTTTGGGTGGTGGTTTGGGGCGCTGCGCTACTTGAAGGAGTGAAAACTGCGTTTGGCTACACTCCGGTTCTTGGAGTGTAGCCAAACGACCGGTTTTGTTCGCTCAGAGTGAAAAAACGGGCTGTTTCGCTACACTCGACTCGAACTCCGGTGCTCGAGTGTAGCGAAACGCAGTCAGGTGGGTTCGACCCCCACGAGACTCGCACCCCCACGACTTAGACCCCCATACGCAAACCACATCAAGAACTACAGTCTGGACACGAACCTCACCACGTACAGCTCATGGCTACGATCGTGAACCAATACCAAAAGCCCAGGCCACGTCAGTGAGGTTGTGCAATGTCGCAGAGTCATGAGACCAGAGCCCCCAGCTCTGGTGCAGTAAAGTCCAGCACCCACAACGCCCGTCCCATTGAACCGGATGCGGAAGCGCTGGAATCAGCCATCAACCAACTGTCCACTTACACCGACTCCGCACAGGACGGCTGGACCCGCCAAGTGCTCAGCGAACCATACAAAGCCGCCCGCGAATTCGTGGCTAACCGCATGAAGAGCGCGGGCCTGGAAGTCCACACTGACGGTGCAGGCAACATCATCGGTCGACTGCCTGGTCTGGCTAGCGAACGTGGCGCCAGGCTCAAACCGCTGGTGACGGGTTCGCACACCGACACAGTTGCCTCAGGTGGCAGATACGACGGAATCGTGGGCGTGCTGGGCGCCATTGAAATGGTTGAAGCCATGCGACGCGCAGGAAGACGTTTCGAACGCGACCTCATTGTCATCGACTTCTTAGGCGAAGAAGCCAACGACTTTGGAACCATGTGCGTGGGATCAAACACACTGGTGGGAGGCGTGACCCCGGCAGTGCTGGATTACACCGACCCAACTGGCGCAAAGTTTGGCGACGCCTTGGCACGCTTTGGTGTGGATCCCAACGCCGCGCTCAACAACGCGTGGCAACCGGGCTCCTTCCACGCCTACATCGAACTACACATTGAACAGGGACCACAGCTGGAACGGCACAACACTCAGATCGGTGTGGTTACAGCAATCACGGGCATTTCGCGTTTCATCGCCCAGTTCAGCGGCCGCACCGACCACGCTGGAACCACTCCCATGGACGTGCGCCACGACGCGCTCATGGCCGCGGCCGCCTCGGCTTTAACGGTCGAACGGGTCACGTGCGGTACACCCAATCACGGAGTGGGAACCGTGGGGCGGATGGACGCATGGCCCGGCGCGCTCAACGTGGTGCCTGGCCGGGCAACGCTCGAAGCTGAGTTCCGCTCCGTTGACAGCGACTGGCTGGGCGTTGCTCAGCGCGACATAGCTGAACAGATCGCCCAGGAAGCCCACGCCCGAGGTGTCGAAGTGGATCTCGAGTGGCTCGCCACCATGGAGGCGGTCCCCACCGTTCCGGCTATCCGCGACGAGATCGCCAACGCCGCCCAAACTGCCGGTCTCACCTGGGAAGCGATCCCTTCCGGTGCTGGGCACGACGCGCAACACATGGCCGCGCTTGGTCCCATGGGCATGATTTTCGTCCCCAGCGTGGATGGGCGCTCGCACTGCCCCGAGGAGTTCAGCCACACCTCGGACATTGCCAACGGCGTGCGCGTCCTTGACGCCGCCCTTGCCCGCCTTGACGCTATGGACGTCATTCGCCAGTAGCCTGGGACGTCCCCCAGCCCCGCCCGAGGTGGTGCCAACCGGCCGTGCCCCGTCGCCTTCCGGGGGAATTCGTTCACACACTATTCACCAAGCGTCCTTAAGCTTCAAAAGTACTATGAAAAACAAAAAGATCGCTGCCATTGCAGGTGCGGCCATCATCGTTGTTCTTGTTGCGGTGCTTGGCATAGCTGTTGCCAGCCGATTCGGCTTTAGTCTCTTTGGTAAACCCAAAACTGAAGTCACTGCGGTTGTTGGTAGCGAGAAAGAAGCCTTTTTCAAAGACCAGCGCGTGGTTGAAGCGTTCGCTGATAAAGGCTTCACAGTGAAGGTCTCAACTGCTGGTTCACTTGCAATGGCGAAGAGTGATTCCACAGCTAACAACGACTTCGCTTTCCCATCATCTGAATCCGCTGGTCAGGCGGTTCAAAAAGCGTTCAAAGACAAAGCGCGTAACTCGTATACGCCATTCTTCTCACCCATCGCAATTGCAACGTTCGAACCCGTCGTTCAGGTGTTAGCCAAGAACGGCGTTGCCCACGAAAACCAGGGCATTTGGGAAATCGACATGGCCAAGTATCTTGAACTGGTCAAAGACAACAAGCGGTGGAGCGACCTCAAAGACAACAAGGCGTACAAGCCCCAGCGCAACGTGCTCATCACCAGCACTGACATCCGGAAGTCCAACTCCGCGGTAATGTACATGACGCTGGCCAGCTACGTCATGAACAACAACTCGGTTGTCACTGACAAAGGTGCGGCTGAATCACAAGTCAATGACCTATCCAAACTCTTCCTCAACCAGGGGTATGCACAAGGGTCATCAGCCGCTCCGTTTGAACGCTATTTGAGCCGCGGAATGGGTGAAGCGCCCATGGTCATCGCCTACGAAGGTCAGTTCCTGGGAGAAGAAACCGCACAGAACTCACGTATCCGTGACAACATGGTGCTCGCCTACCCAAGTCCAACGGTCTTCTCCACGCACACCGCTGTGACGTTTACGGAAAACGGCGACAAGGTCATGGACCTGTTGTCCAACGACGAAGAACTGGCCAAACTCCTCGCCGAACACGGGTTCCGCAGCAACGGTCCGCACTCCGCTGCGTTCGATAACTGGGTGCAAGAAAAGAACTTGAGCGACCGGTACCGCCCAGCAGGCGACTTTGTTGAGCTTGCGCAGATACCGTCCAGCGAAATCACCACGTTCCTCGTCGACAACATCGGGAGACGCTATGACTTGGCCAACTAGGTCTGCAACAAGCACGAAAACCAAGCCCTGGCACATCATCCGCACCCTGATCGCTGTGCTGACCGTGGGTATGCTCACGTTCGTGACCGCTGCGTGCGACGGCGGTGGCTTCGGAGGAAACGCAAACAGTCTGAAAGTCCTAGCAGGGTCCGAAGTCAAAGACTTAGAGCCGATCCTTAACGACATGGCCAAAGAAACCGGTGTAAGTTTCGACATCACCTACGCCGGAACCCTTGAAGGCACCGAAAAACTGGTCAACGAAGGTCAGGGCGATTTCGACCTCACATGGTTCCCATCCAACTACTATCTGTCGTTGTTTGAGCAGTCGAAATCACTCGTTGGTGAAGAAAAATCAATCATGTCTTCGCCAGTAGTTCTGGGCCTCAAGCCTGAAAAAGCTAAGCAACTGGGCTGGTCAGAAGACAAGCAACCAGCATGGGCTGATGTTGCACAAGCCGCAGAAAAAGGCGATCTGAAGTTCGGCATGACCAGCCCGCTGTCGTCCAACTCCGGTTTCTCAACTGTTCTGGAAGCTGCAACAGCACTCTCTGGTTCAGGTAACGCGCTACAAACCAAAGACGTTGAAGCTGCCACAGAAGGACTTTCCAAATTCTCCAAAGGAACCTCTCTCACCTCGGGAAGTTCCGGGTGGCTAGCGGAAGCCTTCGCAAAAGACCAGTCCAAAGCAGACGGAATCTTCAACTACGAATCCGTACTCAAAGGCATGGACTTTGGGGGCCAACCACCCGTGCTGATCGCACCCTCAGACGGCGTGGTCACTGCTGACTACCCACTGACCCTGCTTGACGGGGCAGACGGCGACACCAAGGAAAAATTCAACAAGGTCACCGAACACCTGCTCAGCGATGAAGTCCAGCAACGCATCACGGACGAAACACACCGTCGCACAAAGGTCTCAAACCCAGACGAATTCCCCACAACCTTTGAAACCCCGTACCCAGCAACCCTGGACACGGTCCAGAAACTGCTGGAAGCGTGGGTGGCAAACGGACGCAAACCCGCCACGATGTTCTTCCAGATTGACACCTCGGGCTCCATGCGCGGGGAGCGGTTGGAACAACTCAAAACAGCGTTGGGAATCTTGAGCGGAACCAGCGCAAAGAACGACACCGAACGCTTCCTTGCGATCCAGCCACGTGAAAAGCTCAAACTGGTGGAGTTCTCGCACGAAGTCAAGAGCACCGACGGATACAGACTGACTGACAACGGTAGCGCTGACAAGGTGCGCAAGGACCTCGACACCAAGATCCAGACGCTGACGGCTGAAGGCGGAACAGCCATTTACTCCACGTTGCAAACCACGCTGGAATCGGCGAAAAAAGAAAAGTCGGATGACAAGATCACCTCAGTGGTGGTGTTCACCGACGGCATGAACGAACACGGCATCTCATTCCGCGCGTTCAAAGACTGGTACAGCAATAACCCGGACGTCCAGGATATCCCCGTGTTCGCGGTGAGCTTCGGAAATGCCGACTCAGACGAACTACAGGAACTGGTCTCACTCACTGGGGGCCGCGTGTTTGACGGCAACGCCGACCTCACCGCCGCGTTTAAGGACATCCGAGGCTACCTGTGAAAACTCGTACGCAGGCCATGATCGCTGGCGCCAGTGGAGTGCTGCTGGGCGCAACCAGTGCTGTCTTGGGGCTGGGTAGTTTTGCCGGCGCGGTTGGGGTTGCGGGTGTCGCCGTGGCTGCAGGAGGCGCAATGGCTGCCGCCGTTGGTGTCTTTCTCCACGCAATCACTCCCGCGCCCAGCCTGCTCGTAACCACCTCGGACGGGGTTAACGAAAGCACCGCCACCATCCTGGAAAACGTGCTGAACTCAACCCGCGACATACGGCGCAAACTCGACGAATGGCGCAGCGAACTGCCCCGGATCGAACGGAACCTGCGCGGACAGCGAGGGGCGGGTGGCACCTCGGCGGGGATGGCCCCAGGGGTCACCTCCGGAGTTGAGGCGGCGCCGGGAGTTGGGGCGACCTCGGGCCGGTATGGGGGAGCCTCGCGGCCGGCCGAGGTGTTAGACCAGCTGGCAGGGATCCTCACCCGGATCGACGGGTTAGCCCAGACCGAAGCCGTGCAAGAACGCGACCCCAGCGACGGGGACCTGCTCATGTTGGAGGGGATCGCCTGCCGGTACATTCCGGAGCTCATGGACGCGGTTGACGACACGTTCGACTTCCTGGCGAAGTTCAGCGGGGATGCGCTTAAGGACGTGCAGAAAAACCTCGAGACGATTCACAGTGAGTTCGGCGTCATGAGCGAGACTCTGGAACAGCTGGAACAGGACGTGGTGCGAGGCGTGAGCCACTCACTGGAAGTGCATTCGGAGTTCATGCGTAGGCGCCTGAACGCTTCGGACACCCCATCGATTATTGATATCTAGCTCCAATCCAAACTCACCCGAAAGGACCGTCATGACTCTGCAGCCACCAGAACCAGCTCCAGCTCCCGTAGCTGAACCACCCGTTGAAGAAGTTAAAGACGACAAAGCGCTTTCCATGCTGGAGCCGCTGGACCAAGCGGTTTCCACTGAGCTGAGCCAGCGTGCCGAAAAGTGGTTGAACACCGTGGCAGCTTTGAACCCGCACAGCCAGGAGTTCCAGACGCAGATCATTGCGATTGGGAACGTGGCGCGTAAGACGTTTGAGTCTACCGCGCAGACGTCCAGCCGGTTCATGGAGAAGTCCCTGCGCGACGCCAAGGCAGAAGGCAGCAAGAGCCAGCAGCAGGTGTCGAGTTCACTGCTGGAGTTGCGCACCGTGATGAACGATCTAGCGCCGTCTGAAAAAACCTTTGCGCAAAAAGCATTGGGGTGGGTGCCCGGATTTAACGCGATCAAGAAGTACTTCAACAGTTTTGAGTCGAACCAGAAGCAGTTGAATTCGGTGTTGCGGTCTTTGGACGCAGGTCAGGAGCAGTTGCAGCGCGACAACGCGGAGCTTGCCGTGGAGCGTCGCAACTTGTGGGAGGACTTGCACGAACTGCAACGTGCGGAAGGTCTGTTGGAGCAGATCGACGGGCAGGTTGTGGGCAAGATTGAAAGCCTGAAGTCTGAGGGTCAGGCTGAGCAGGCAGGGATCCTGGAGAAGGACCTGCTGTTTGCTGTGCGTCAGCGTCGTCAGGACATTCAGACGCAGATCGCTGTGACCATTCAGAGCTACCTGTCCATGGGTATCATCGACGCGAACAACCGCCAGCTCATCCAGGGTGTGGACCGTGCCAAGACCACCACGGTGACGGCACTGCGCACCGCCGTGATTACGGCTGAGGCGCTGGAGAACCAGAAGCTGGTGCTTGACCAGATTGACGCGGTCAACAAGACCACGAATGACCTGATCAACCGCACGTCTGACATGCTGGCGCAGAATTCGGTGCGCACGCAGAAGCAGGCCGTGGAGTCCGGTGTTGCTGTTGAGACGCTTAATCGGGCGTTCGATAGCGTGTTCAAGACCATGGACGGGATTGACCAGTTCCGCATTGAAGCGAACAAGAACTTCGCGCAAACCATTGACGTGCTGAAGTCGCAGGTGGACCGCGCGCAGCCGTACCTGGAGCGCCAAAACGGTAATGCGCAGGTTGACGAGCTTGTTTCAAACCCGGACAACGCCCAGAACCTGCTGGAGATTTAAGGGCTGGTGCCCAGGTGGGCGCGGTCGGGTGCCACCTCGGGCTGGGGTGGGTATCTAGGCCAGGCGAGACGGCGCGAAGCGAGCGAAACGGCGCAATATATTGCGTAGTTTCGCTCGCTTTGCGCCTTTACGTCAGGTCAGCCCGCGCCTGAACGATGAGCTCTTCCAACCACGTGAGCGCGGTGTCGTGCGCGCGGATCCCGAAGTCCAGTGTGGCTGTGCTGTAGTGCGCTACTGATGCGAGTTCCGCTGGCACGCTTTGGCCAGCCACCTGCGTTTGTGTGTGCGCAAGGGTTGCGGCAGAACGAGACACCGCGTCACGAATCGATTCCAGGACGGTGACGCGTTCGGGTTCGTCTAAGAGACCCAGGAAGTAGATGCGGGTGAGTGCCGCTGCATCTAGGTCCGCGTTCTCCGGTGGTGACATCATCCAGGTGTGAAAACTTGTGCGTCCCTGTGGTGTGATGCCGTAGATTTTGCGCTTCCGGCCCGTGGTTTCTTGGGACACCACGTGGACGTCACCGCGTTTGAGTAGACCGTCGAGCGCGCGCTTAATGCTGCCGGCGCTGGCCGAGTAGAACAACGAAGTACCTTGTTCCATAGCTTTGATGAGGTCGTAGAGACTCATATTGCCCAGAAACAGTAACCCCAGAATCACGTGTGCCATGAAATCAAGACTACCTCTTGTGTCGGTTAAACATATCTGATAGACATATCGCATAGATATATGTGAGCGAGGTGCTCGCACTCAATGCTCTGGGGAGGGCGTGTCATGAATTGGTTTATCGGAATCACAATCGTCACATTGGCTAGCGGATGGATCGGTGCAGGTGTCAACGAACTTCTAGGGCAACCAAACTCTGTGGACTCACTGGGCTCACTGATCTGGCTTACTACCCCGTTTGTGCTGGTGGTTGTTGCGCGAGTGACTAAGCAGGTGAGCGCGCCGGGTCGATGGAACCCGCGGTTCAAACAGTCGTGGAAGTGGTATGTGCTTGCACTGCTGGTGTACCCCGCCATTTGTGTGTTCTCGAGTGTCGCGGGCGTGGGTTCAGGCATCGCCACGTTTAACGGGATTGGATTTGGCGCGCTCAGTGGGGCAGTGGCAGTTCCGTTTATCGCGATGTTCGTGAAGAACATTTGCGAAGAGTCCGTGTGGCGAGGCTTCTTTGTGGGTGAAGTGGACCGCCGTGCCAGCGACTGGCTGGTATACGCGATCAGCGGTGGCGTGTGGGGCCTGTGGCACTTGCCTTACTACCTGTTCTTCCTGCCTGAAGAGCAGATGCGCACCGTGATGGACGTGTCGCGTCCCGTGTTTGCGCTGTTCGCATGCGGTGTGATGGTGCTGTGGGGTGTGCTGTTTGCGGAGTTGTTCCGCCTCGCGGGGTCGATCTGGCCACTGGTGTTGCTACACGCAGTCGAGGACGTCACGGTTAACCCGCTGGTCATGGAGGGTCACCTGGTGATCCGGCCGGGGTTCGAGTGGCTGATCTCGCCGGTCGTGGGAATCCTGCCGGCGCTGTGTTTGTGTGGTTTGGGGCTTGTGTTGCGTTGGTGCCGCGTGAACCGGGTTCGTGGTTCGGAATCCAGCCCGAGGTCGTCGTCCCTTCCGGGTGTGTCCGAACCTGTGAAGCAGGGCTCGGTTGCGTAAGGAATTAAGTACGTCTGAGGGAGAGTGTGAGATTAAGGGGGCCTTAATCTCACACTAATCTCCAAATTGGCCAATCACTGTGAGATTAGAGGGGTCCTAATCTCACAGTGGTCAATGATTTCGCGAATCAGTGTGAGATTAATGGAGTAGCGCATGGTGCGTTACGAACCCACACATTCAGTTGCCTGACCGCTTAGTCGATCGGACTTCGGCGGATATATCCAAGCTCAGACGGCGCAACTGCAACCAGGGTGTGGCTGGTGGTTGGTATGTGGCTATGGAACATGTGGCGCCGACAGCTTTCAGCCACGTGAATGCCATACAATTTTCTACATCAGCTTCAGCCGTTGACCCTCCACGATAAGGAGAGCGCCGATGACTGAAGCTTTTCTATAACGATGGAGTTATGGTGAAAGATCATTGGCACTCGAAAAAGCAGAATTGTCGCCCGTCCATGCGTGGAGCGAAGACGTTTTTAGACGGTGCCCATAGCGTAAAGTGCAGGGGCTGAGCTTACTCGTGGAACCATCTTGGGTCGGCCCTACGGCAACTGCAGGCTGTCGATGTCGACCTTGGTGCCCGCCTTCAACCACGCCGAACCTGCCGTGTAGATGATGCTGAATGGCACCTCGGCGCCTTCTTCCGTAAACCACAGAACCACGGGGCCGCGCTCACCAAAGGTGCGCGCAGGTGGCGGCATGTGGAAGGCCCCAGCGAACATGGCCGTCTGCGCGATCACGCGGGCGCCCGTCTCGTCGAAAGCCGCCGCGAACTTCTGCTGCAGACCCGTCAGGTCCCACTCTTCCACGTGGCTGGCCTGCGGTGATGCCATGTACGTGAGCTGCTGGGCCGGGATCGTGACCAGGGCGGTGTAGCGCTCGGCACCCTCCCAACTGTCTCGCGTGCGCACAGCCAAATCAGTGAGCGCGCGGGCATCGGCGCTGGTGAGCTCGGCGGGCAGTTCCGCGAACCACACGGTCAGGGACTCGTCGCCTTCCGTGAGCATGTCCACGCACGTGACGCGCGTGTCACCCATGTCGGCAACAGGGAGCCGACCCAAGTCCACCCCGTACTTTTCCTCACCCGTGTAGTCCGTGAAGTCGACCGCCTTTGGCGTCAAGGCGCCCCGGTCCCAGCGCAACCGGCGGGTGTCCACAGTGGCCACGACCGAGGTGGGAATCCCCTCCGCTGGCTCCGCCGCCACCGTGGCGAGCTGGGTGAGGATGGGCGACTGCGTGCCGGCCACATTGGGTAGCAATTGGACGGTGCCGCCTCGGTCAGACAAGGCTTGGGCGGCAAGTCGCAGGCTCACCGGGTCAAACGCGGCTACACCGCCGTCGATGGGGAGTTCCGTGTTGACGTTTTCGAGGTCGTACTTCAGGCTCACGCAGTTTCTCCTGTCCGCGCGTCGCGTCTTCCGGGGTTACTTCCAGGCGAGTTTGACCTCGATTTCGGACTTCCCGCCCTGCTTCACTTCGATTTCGTACTCGTAGCTCACGGTGTCGGGGACGTCTACGGTGACGTCGTGGTCGCCCGCTTGCACGCGCACTTCGTTCTGACGTTCGATCGCATCGGCGAGTTCGCGCAACTTCTTCGCCGCCTGCTCGCGGGTCATCGATTCTTCTGATTCGTGTTCAAACAGTTTTTCGCTCATGCCGATATTCAATCAAGCGAGTCTGAACGGAACATGTCCTTGCGAATCGAAACAGCCCCAGCGGCCCACCCCCGGCAAGGGAACCGTCGGTAACGGAACCCTCGGCAAGGGCGGGCCGCCTGGCAAAACGCGTCGGGTAGGAGTTATGCGTTGGGTGGGAGGTCGGTGCCGGCACCTCGGCGGCGAATCACCGGAACGGTGGGCGTTCCCGGTACCTCTCCGCGGCTCTTGGGGCACCCGCCCGAGGTGGGAGCGGCTCCGTCTGCCGCCTCGGCGGAGGTTCCCGCAGGGACCGCACCCGGCTGACCTGCAACGACAGCCCCGCCTGCAGACCCACCGGCCCGCGCACCAGCACCACCGGCGCACGGCAAACCAGCGCCGGCCGCACCGGAAGCCCTACCAGCAGCGCCGGCCCCACCAACTTCCGTGCCGCCCTGGGCGCCGTTGACGGCAGCCAGGTGAGCGTTCTTGCTGGCCAGGATCTGGTCGCGCAACGCCTTGGTGTCCTCTTGGCCCAAGATGGAGAAGCCGCCGTCCACAATCATGTCGAGGTCGGCGATGGCGTCCTGGCCTTCACTGGTCAGGTAGTCGCCCAGGAACAGCGAGTTGGCCACGTGCAGGCTCAGCGGCTGGAGCGTGCGCAAGTGCATTTCACGCCCACCGGCGATGCGAAGCTCCTTGTCAGGGCACATGAACCGCACGGCAGCCAGGATGCGCATCGAGTGCTGTGGCGTGAGGTGGTGGACACCTTCCATAGGGGTGCCTTCGAACGGGATGAGGAAGTTCACGGGGATCGAATCGGAGTCGAGTTCGCGCAGGGAGTCGATCGCTTCGATGACCTGTTCGTCCGATTCGCCCATACCCACGATCAGGCCCGAACATGGCGACAAGCCGCCAGCTTTCGCCTTCTTCACGGTGTCGGTGCGCTGTTCGAACGTGTGGGTGGAGCAGATTTCTTCGTAGTTCGATTCGGCTGTGTTGAGGTTGTGGTTGTACGCGTCAACGCCGTATTCCTTGAGCCGTTCGGCCTGGTTGTCCTTGAGGAATCCCAGGCACGCGCACACTTCAAGCTGCGGGTTGCTGTCCTTGATCGACTTGGTGATTTCACCCACTCGGTCGATGTCACGGTTCGACGGCCCACGCCCGGAGGCCACGAGGCACACGCGACCCGCGCCACCTTCCATTCCGAAGGTCGCCTGGCGCGTGGCGTCCTTGGTGCTCAGCCACGAGTACTTGAGGATCTCCGTGTCAGATCCCAGGCGCTGCGAGCAGTATCCGCAGTCTTCGGGGCACAGGCCGGACTTGAGGTTGACCAGGTAGTTCACCTTCACGGTCATGCCAAAGTGCTTCCGGCGCACTCGTGCCGCGGCGGCGACGACGTCAAGGAGGTCGTCGTCAGCGGTGCGCAGGATTGCCAGCCCCTGGTCCGAGGTGGCAGGGGTCCCAGCGAGCACCTGCTTGGCAAGTGCGTCGGGGTCGATGGGGGCAGGGGAGTGCGAGGTTACAGTGCCCGGCTCGGCTGATGTGGCCGGTGAAGCGTTATCTACAGACATGGAACAAGTCTTGAACACTGTTCAACCGAATGCAAGTGGAGCGCGGTGCGCGTCGCCTGTGCATCCCGCTCTGCAGTACCAAGTTTTAACAGGTGAAACTTTTCATTCGCGATGTATATTCTGGGGTGTGACGTAGGTAATATCGATCGGTCACTGTCGACCCACAAGAAGGACATAAACATGGCGGAACTCAAGAAGTCGCTGAACATGTTTCAGCTCTTAGCCTTCGGCGTCGCCGGCGTCGTGGGCACCAGTTGGATTTACACCAACTCCAAACTCTTTGCCGAATACGGTGCTGGCGGTGTGGTCTTTGGTCTGATTGCTGGTGTGCTGCTGGCTGCGTGCGTGGCGCTCGCATACTCGGAACTGACCACCACGTTCCCGCGTGCCGGTGGCGAGGTTGTGTACTCCTACACCTCGATGGGCCGAGGTGCCGCATTCCTTACCGGCTGGATGCTCTTGGGTGCGTATGTGTCGTCCTTGGCGTTCTACGTCACCGCATTCGGGTTCTTGTTGGCGAAGTTCGTGCCGTGGGTCAACACGATCCCGCTTTACACCATTAACGATGAAACCGTGTATCTTCCGGTTCTGCTCATTGGTATCGCGCTGACCGGTATCTTCTTCCTGCTCAACTGGTTTGGGATCGAAGTGGGTGCGCAGGTGCAGATGGCCATGTTCGCCGCGATCGTCGTGATCGGTCTGGCGCTGGTCGTGGTGGGGTTTACCGCCGGTTCGCCTGAAAACTTCTTCCCCGCATACGCTCCAGACGCTCAACCGATATCCGACACGCTGCGCTTCATCATCCCGGGTATGACTTTCTTGGCAGGTTTCGGTCTGGTGGCTGTTTTGGCCGAGGACGCGAACATGTCCGCGCGTAAAGTCGGCCGTGCCGTGGGGTTCACCGTGCTTGCCGCCGGAGGTTTTTACTGCCTGGTGCTGGCAGCTACCGCTTGGGTGTTGCCGTGGCAAGACGTGGCAGAGATGGACTTGGGAACCGTGTCGGCTTTCCGTGAAGCTGGGTTCGCGTGGCTGGGTGCTGGTGCCTACCTGATTGCGTTCTTGGGTCTGCTGACCAGCTTCCTTGGTCTGTTCGTAGCCAGCTCCCGCATCATGGTGGCGATGGGGCGCGCCCACTTGCTACCACCTCGGCTGGGGGACATTGACCAGCGCACCGGAACCCCGCGCAAAGCCCTCATTGCGACCGCTGTCGTCACGCTTGGACTGGGATGGTTGGGGCCCGGCGCGGTTGTGTGGTTCCTGGACACCGGAGGGGTGTACTTGGGGATCGTATGGTTCATGGTGGTGCTGGCGAAGTACCTGATGCCTCGGCGGTATCCGGAATTGGAGCGCCCATACCGCACACGTTTGAGCTTCCTGCCCGCAATCGGTGGAGTGGGCGCGTTGCTGGTGATCGTGTGGGCGATTGTGCCGGGTACGGGGTCGTCGCTGGTGTGGCCGTCGGAATACATCATTCTGGGTGTCTGGTGTGCGATCGGTGCCGTGCTCTATGTGGTGGCCGCCAAGAAACAGATCAGCCGATCCGAAGGCCTCAAAGCCCTGTTGGGTGACTCGTACGCTCACCTTCACCGGCACGAGGTCGAGGCTCAACAGCGCAAGACGGAGCCGCCACAGAAGTAGTCGGATACATCGGCCCTTACGCTCATAACTGAAACACTCGCTCCCACTTACGAAAGGATTTACTGTGTCATTCGCCCCGTCTGTGCTCACTCAGGTGTGCGAAGAGTTAGAGGCTGAAGCATCGGCGGGAGGTGTCACGCAACTTGCCTACGGGATCGTGTCCGGCGGCCAGTTGGTTGCTAAGCGTGACCCGGATGCGATCTTCCGGATCGCGTCCATGACGAAGTCTTTTACGGCGGCCACGGTATTGGGCGTGTGCCGAGGTGTCATCCCGGTGACCGGTCCGGCACCTTCGTTGGATGACGAGTTGGTGGACTGGTTGCCTGACCTGCGGGAATCGGCGTGGGCTGACGGGATGACGGTGCGTGATGCGTTGACCATGTCAACGGGACTGCCCAATGACGATCCGTGGGCTGACCGCCTGGAGTCCTTGAGTGACGCCGGTATGCGTGACCTGATGAGGCGGCCTGCGGGCATCAACTTCGTGACGGGTACCGGGTATGAGTACGCCAACTACGGGTATGCGTTGTTGGGTGCGTTCGTGGAGGCGGCCACGGGCCGGGAGTTTACCGAGGTGGTCGCCACTCATCTGCTCACGCCCCTGGGGCTGGAGTCCACGGGGTTTGATGTGCGTGAGCTGGACCAGGAGAGGCTGGTTACGGGGTATCGGAAGAATCTGGCGGGCGAGCTTGAGCCGCAACCGTTCACGTTGCCCGGTGCGTTTTCGGCGATTGGTGGGTTGGCGTCCTCGGTGAGTGATGTCGCGCGTTGGGTCGGTGTTCTCATGACGGCCGTGGACGGAACTGCGGTGGCCGGTGAGGCCGGCGGGGAAGGTGGGAACGACCTCGGCGGTTTTCCTTTAGGTGCCAACCCGCGCGAGAAGCGCACGTGGCGACGGATTCTGGCCGACCTGCAGCAAGCACAACGGCTCATCAGTGTCACGCGCAACGGCCGTGACGCGGTGGTGACGGCCGGGTACGGGTATGGGCTGCGGTGTTATTTCGATACGCAGTTGGGGCACTGTGCGGGGCATTCGGGCGGGTACCCCGGGTTTTCGCTACACATGAGGTGGCATGCGGCAAGTGGAACGGGGGTCGTGCTGTTGGCGAATGTGACGGGTTTCCCCGCCGAGGCGGTCGCCACCAACGCTTTAGACGCGCTGGTTTCGGATGTGCGCGGCCGAGGTGACGGTTCGGTTGCGTGGCCCAGGGCTGAAGCGGTGGAGGCGACTCCGGCGCGCAAGGGTGCGGGTGCCTCGGGGGCTGGAGCGGGTGATGATGCCACGGGTGGTGGCGCTTCTGGGGCTGGCGTTGTGTATGCGGTGGACCCGGTGTGCAGTTTTGCGCCGTCTGAGGAGGCGCGCGAGCGGGCTGCACAGGCCGAACGGATGATTGCTGCGTGTGATGATTCGGGGGCTGACCAGGTGTTTTCGGACAACATGGACATGGACGTGCCACGGGCTGAGCGCCTGACGCACTGGGCCGAGGTGCGTGAGTACGTGGGCGGTGACGGTTCGGTGGATGCTGGGCTGGAAGACGTCGAGGTCACGTGGATCAATGCGCACGAGGCCACATGGAAAATGTGGGGCGAAGAGCGTGACGGCCAGCAGCGTGGACGCGAAGTGACCATGAAACTTAACGCAGCCGGGCTGATTCAAAAGCTAACGGTGAAGAAGCTTTAGCTGGGGCATGTTTTCAGCTTCCCACTTAACTTCCCACTCGACTTAACACTTTGGGAAGCTGAGTGGGAAGTTAAGTGGGAAGCTGTGGGGAGTTCGAAAATCCGGCGCGGAAAGGCTTCCAAGCCACCTTTCCAAAGATCGTGTTTAACCTGGGCAAAACGAGCTAGAAACCCAAGGATAACGATTATCCTTGGATTCAATGGTGGTTGATGAAAGGCTTTCGCGTATGTCATGGTCAGTTGGGGAGTGGACTCCGCCCGACGATGCACGACGTCCGCGTGACCGCTGGGGTGGAACGTACTGGTCGTATCAACCGTTTTCGCTCATTGAACCTGATTGGCGTATTGATCCCGAGGTGGCTACTGAAGCCAGTCGGGTAGAAAGACGCATCCGAGCTCAGAAGTTCCATGAGTCAACTGGAAAGCTCGAAGCAATATCGCGTTACCTCCTGCGGAGCGAAGCAGTATCGAGCTCCTACATAGAGGGCCTGCGCTCTAACGCTCGGAACATTGTCTTCGAAGAACTCAAGCGGCTCGAGCGCACTGGGACTGTCGTTACCAACTCCGGGAACACCTCGGCGGCGGCTGAAGTTGCGGACAACATCGCCGCACTCACGAGTGCCGTGGAACGCCTGGGCGCGGCGGAGAACATCACGTGGCCCGACATTGCGGCGTTGCAGGCAGAACTTCTGCCCGACCTCAACCAGCCGGGTGCGCGCGACAGACAGAACTGGGTGGGCGGAAGCGACATCCACCCAGGTCAAGCGGAGTTCATTCCGCCC
Source organism: Brevibacterium sp. ACRRH (assembly GCF_022346365.1). Lineage (NCBI taxonomy): Bacteria > Bacillati > Actinomycetota > Actinomycetes > Micrococcales > Brevibacteriaceae > Brevibacterium > Brevibacterium sp. ACRRH. The sequence goes on along the minus strand of NZ_JAKRMN010000002.1, from coordinate 105,550 downwards.
GCGCCGGCGGATCTCATGCCGGCAGTGCAGGACCTGGTGGCGTTTATGAACGGCGCGGCGACGGGTTCCCTTATCCAGGCTGGACTGGTGCACGCGCAGTTCGAAACTTTGCACCCGTTTGCTGATGGCAATGGGCGTATTGGGCGAGCGCTCATTCACACCGTGTTGGTTCGCGGTGGTCTGACTGAGAGTTCAGTGTTGCCGATCAGTCAGGTGCTTCTGACCCGCTCAGATGAATATGTCACCGGGTTGATGGCTTTCCGTGGCATCCCGCATGGCGCCGACTTGGCCACAGAATCTGAGCCTGCGCGTCAGTTAAGTATCAGCGAAGGCGTCAACGCGTGGCTTGCGCACTTCATTTCTGCGGCAGACGAAGCCGTGGACTTGGCGACCGCGCTCAAGGAGGAGCTCGATGAGTTTGACCGTGATAGCCGTGAGATCATTGCGGCCTATGCGCAACGGACTGGGACCAGAATGCCTCGAAGCGATTCAACCGTGTGGAAGATCCTCGATGTGTTGCCGAAACTTCCGGCGTTGACGATCGATGTGGCCGCTCGGCTGACCGGCACAACAGCAACGGCGGCGCAGAGTGCCCTTGAGTATCTTGTGGCGGCCGGCGTTTTGGAAATGCGAAGTATTGACAAGGGTAAACGCGGATACGTGTCTAACGACCTATTGAACCTGCTGAACTCAACTCAGCGGAAGTGGGCGAGCACACGGTTCGATACACGGATAAGCCCACCGCGAAGGCCAGCGCCGGGAAGCCTGCCTGAGAGGCGCTAGTTGTACTGACCGGGGACGTTGATTGAAGCGGTGGTTGACCTTGTCCCAGCGTCAATGTTTACAGTCAAGCGTTATGACCATTTCATTGATTGACAGCGCCTCTGCGATGGCGCAGATTTTGGATGTAGCCCCCGATCTGCGGGCGGATCTAGTGAGAGAGATGTGGGCGCCCATGGCCGGCATGTACCACTTCATTCCTGACGGGCTAGATATGGCGTCCGTCCACCGTCAAAACTTCGGTTTCGACTGGGAGAACACTACGGACCAGCTACACGAGGGTTTGAAGATGCTGGTGGAGGCTGATGCGTGGAGGCGAGTCGCTGGGGCGCTTGAGGCGGGAGTCGCCGCTTTGCAGGACGCCGATCCGAGCGTGATTGTGCCGGATCTCAAGGTGTTGCTCCTGCTCGGCGATCCAACCAACGACCATTTTCTCAATGAGGTTCAGGGCTTGTCGGGGTTCGGCGGAATCAGTGGCTACATAGCAATCACGGTGTGGCCCACCCAGCGCGTCCTCGACCGGCTCGAAGCCATCGCCGTCCATGAGCTCCATCACAATGTTCGCTATTCGCCCGGCGGTATTGTATGGAACCCCAACACAGTGACGGTTGGGGAGCACATCATCTCCGAGGGCCTCGCAGACACATTCGCCGCAGAACTCTACGGCGACACTGGATACACTAACTTCGTGGCGGATGCGACCCGCTCTGATGACCAGGTTCTTGCGAAGGTCGCGACCGGGCTTGATATCACCGGGATGCAGGACTTCGCGGCGTGGGTTCTCGGCGATGCCACAGCCCAACTTTTCGGTGGTTCGCCGGTAGGCCTGCCCACCGGCGCTGGGTATGCTGCCGGAGCGAGGCTGGTTGCCGCGTACGTCGAAGCCGAAGGCACGACCGCGGCGCAAAACGTACGTACCCCCGCGGCGGAAATCCTGCTGCAGGCTCTGCCTCGCCTTGGTCTTGCACCGTCCGGGCGCGGCTGACGACTAAGACGTGATGAGGAGTACGTGATGGAGTGGACCGTCAAGGAACTCGCCGAACGAGCAGGGATAAGCGGTCGCGCATTGCGCTACTACCATCGCATCGGGCTGCTTCAGCCCGACCGTGTCGGGTCCAACGGCTATCGCTACTACAGACGCGAGTCGGTCGCACGCCTACAGCACATCCTTCTCCTTCGAGACACAGGGATGGCTCTTACCGAGATTGCCACGGTACTCGACGCGCAGGATACCCCCAACGCTGAGATAGAAGCGCTTCAGGCCCACCTTCGGCGACTAGAAGCGGACAGGCTGACACTTGAGCGTCGCATTACCGCAGTTCAGCACACGTTGAAGATGCGCCGAGAAGGTCGCGCGCCTCAGATGGACGTGATGCTCCAGGGCTTCAACGATGACTACGAAGCCGAGGTTGTTGAACGTTGGGGACGCGACGCGTTCGAAGCATCAAATCAGTGGTGGCATGGTAAGTCCGTTCGCGAACAACAGACATGGAAGGCTGACACGGAGGCACTCCTGGCGCGCTGGCGCGAACTCCAGGAAGCTGGCCACGAGCCCGATTCCACAGCCGCCCAAGAACAGGCGACCGCGCACATGAACTGGTTCGCTCAAATCCCTGGAACGCCAACACATTCCGGCGACAAAGAGAAGTCCACCGCGATGGTTCTCGGAGTCGCGGACCAGTACGAATCGAATCCCGATTTTCATCTGACTTTCGGTAGCGAGGCTGCTGCACGATTCGCTGCCGACGTGCTCCGCAATCACATAAGGCACCTGCCGGAACACCGTGGCTAAGACGGCGAGCAGGAACGCTGCGATGCGTTCAAGAACAGGTGGCCTGTACCGAACCTGACACGCTAACTGTGGAGTCGCACCAGGGTGCGCAGACGCTCCAAGCCAGGGGAGGCGGGTCCGTCAGAGGGAAGTTCCGTTAGAGCGGTCCGGGTTGCCACCTCGGCGGTGTGTTCATCCAGGTCAGCGCCGATCACGACCAGCGCGCTCCCCGTGACCGAGTCTTTTGCGCGAGAAGCGAAAACGTTGGGCCCCACCGCCTGAATCACGAACGCTTGCGTGCCTCGGCCAGTGGGCACGGTGATAAACCCTTTAGCCCGATACGCACCCGGTGGAAGATTCTCAAGGAAGTCGAGAACCACCTCGGCGTTGACCGCCCCCGGCACCTCCACGGTGACGGAGTGGGCGTGCGTGTGGTCGTGAGCAGGCGCGTCGATCGAGGCAAGGCGCGCTTCGTCGCGCTCGCGGTAGGAGGCCATGAAGAGGTCGTGGAGGGGAAGTTCGGTTTGTTGCCACTTGGGGTGAGTGGGGTTGGTTTCCCCGGCCGAGGTCGTGGCGGCTTCGGTGGTAGGTTCGGGTGAGCCGTCAAAGAGGAGGTGCGGGTCGATCCTGCCCAAGACGGTGCTCACGACGTGTGCGCGAGGGTTGCGACTGTGCACACGGTCGCGGATTCTGCACATGTGTGCGTCGCGCTGGCCGGGTGGAATCAGGTCGAGCTTGTTGACGAGTACGAGGGTCGCCACGGCGTAGCGAAGAGGTGGAATGCCGCCCTGATCGACGGTGGAAAAATGTTCACACGCATCGATCACGTCGATGACGCCACCGAGGCGAAAACGACCTCGGCCCCAGCGGGAGACCAGGCGGGCCAAGGTGAGCGGTTCGGCGAAACCGCTGGCTTCAACCACGATCGCGTCGAGTTGGTATTTGGGTGCGGCCATGGCGGCGAGGGCGTTCTCGAGGCCACCGGCGTCGGTGAGGCAACAGACGCAGCCACCAGAAATGGCGACCGGTTCGTTGACCTGATTGCTGATTAGCCCGGCGTCGATATTGAGTTCACCAAAGTCGTTGACAATGACTCCCACTCGCGCGCTGGGGTGACGGAGCAGGTTGTTCAGCACGCTGGTTTTGCCGGCGCCCAGGTAGCCGGTTAGCAGGATCACCGGGACGGGTGAGCGCACGTGGGTGAGGTGCGCGCTGGCGGGGGAGGTGGCCTGGCTGTCAGCGGTGGGGTCAGCCGGGGTGCCGGCTGGCGTGCCGGAGTGGGTGCCGTGGCCGTGGTTCGTGTGCGTCACGCGATACAGGGTAATGAATCGTTGGCACGGGGGCTAGCAGGTGTGGTGATGGGACATGCTTGGCGGTGAGTGTGCTCATGCGTTTGTTGGTGGCTTCAGCGCAGGAACTCGCCCGCAGCTTACTAAGGCTGCAGAATTAGTCGCGCGCCAGTCTTTCTGAGCATCCCAAACGTATCGACAGTGTTTACTTTCATTGCCTTACACACGTCGGGTATGAGGATTCGTCTACGTGCCCCCGGTTGCGACTTTTCCATGGTGGCAACTGTGTGTCCGTGTGCCATGGCATAGGCGATTAGAAGATAGTCGGCATGATTGTTTGTGAACTGATTGATGGCTACGGGTTTGTAACTCTGCGACTGTGCCCAGGTTGAAAGCTCGCGGAAGTAGCTTGTGGTTTGGATGTCTATTGGTTTGAAGAATGAGGCATGGGTGTCTGCCCATTCGGCGAGCTCGTCATCGCCTACGAGAAGTTCACTGCGCACTGCCTCGATACTGCAGGCAATAGATTGCTGATGAACCAGCCCGAGCCACGTCCAAAAACCAGAAGCGATATCGGCTGCGTAGTATCGGTTCTTGGCCTCGATGAAAACGTTGGAGTCGAGCAAGTACATTAGGCGATCCCCAGTTCGCTGGCCATGGTGTCGAACGTCGAGCGTTTCTTTGTGCCCAGTAATTGATATGCCTGACGATATGCCGTGGACCCTTCCATAGCACTTGCAATAACGGCGATGGCAAACGTGCGACTGAGCCGGATGAGCTGAGTGTTATAGAAGTTGCCTCCAGCTTTTGAAGGCTTTTGGGAGGATAGGATTTCGCCGATTCTCTTTTGTTCGGTTGCATAACGTGTGCGGTATTCTTCCCACGTAATCAAGTGGGCGTCGAAAAGCCGCTTGAGGATAACCAAGGTACTGACCTGGTACGTGCTGGACAAGCGTTCGAGCTCCGCAACAGATTCTTCGCCGGAAAAGTCATGTTGTAGAGCATCGAGTGGTACTAGAACTTCGGCGGCAACCTGATTGCACCACTGTTCTTCATGCACGCCGTTTTCCAGGTTCGTGGAAGCGTCAGACAGTGCGCTGGAGCCCAAAATGATATGTGCGAACTCGTGAATCAGTGTAAAAATCTGTGCCGCTTTTGTGTCAGCACCGTTGACGAAGATCAACGGCGCTAAGGGGTCTGCAAGTGCAAAACCTCGAAACTCTTGCGGGTTGAGTTTACGGTGGGTGTTCGTACCAACAACGCCGTTGATCATGACTAAGACCCCAAGGCCTTCAATACGGTCAATCAGGTGGCGAACCATCTGCTGCCGACTTAGGGCACTGGTTTGATCTAGGCTCGGCAGACCTAGCTTCTCCCTCATGTGACGTGCCACAACTGTAGCTGGTGTTGCAGTAGTCACGTGTGGGATGAGGCTTGGCGGTTCTACATCGTTCGTCTGCGCGTATGTGCGGTACCAGTCCTGTCGATCCTGACACGAATAAATCGTGTCGAGCAGATCCACCGAGGGCCGTGGTACTTGCTTATTGCCAAACGTTCGCATGTCGGGAATGGGGACGGTTTCTTCCGGCGGTTCCGGTAAGAACATGAGTCCTATGGGAGCATGAGTATCGCGAGCGAACTTTTCGAGTTGTTTTAGCGTGGGTTTCTTCACCCCAGCGACCCAGTCGCTAAAGCTTGGAACACGATCAATCGTAGTTTCGCGGTCCCACCCGGCTCGTTCGACTGCCCACTCTAAAAGCCTGGGTTGAACATCAACTCGAACGCTCATCGTTTGCACCTCCCTTCATAACCCTGAGTAACGTGCTTATCTACTCAATGCGCATAACTTTACCGGCCCAAAAACGGCAACACCGGGTTTTCCACAGGCCAGTGGCAGCCAGAAAACCCATTCCCTAGCGGACCACATTTAGCTACGCTTTTCGTATGGGACTGACAACTTCACTGATCCTCACAACAGAACCCGTAACGGCTGAGCAGCTCGAGGCCTGGGGGCTTACCCCTACACAGGACAAAGGCGACCTGTGGACTGCATTCCACGACCCTGCGAACCAGTTCTTTGCGGTGGCGCGCCCCGGCGACTGGACCATCCTGTGGGACCCGGAAATGCTGATCGCACCCCACTTCGAAACCGACTCGATCACCCTGCCCGGCACCTGGCACGTAGCGAGCACGGTGTCCTCCATGAGCTTCGTGGATTACCGGGTGTTCGTCGACGGCACACTCGTCAGACACCTGCTTGCCGGTGATGAGGAGCTCAACGAAGGCACTCCGGTCGTTGATGAGTCTGCGTTCGTGTTCCGTGAGGAAGGCGGGGAAGAAGAACCGGCCGAGGTGGATGGCGACCTGCTTATCCAAGAACTTCCGCGCGCCGCGGGTGCAGTGGGCCCAGGCGAAGACGTGTTTGCCGTTGAAGGGCAGTACTTCACGTACCAGAAAACTGAGCCGCACCCCAACGCAGAGTCGCTTGCGGACCCGCAAAGCGAGGGCGACCTCGGCGGTGGGGAAAAGCCCCAGAAACAGTCTTTCTTTGGCAGGCTTTTCGGTAAGAAATGAGCTCGCGCACCCCGAGGTGTTCACCATCAGTGGCTGACGTTTGACATGTCTTCGATCACAAGGTCATAAGTGATAGCAACACGGTTGGCATGCGGGTCAAGGTGACCGGCGAAAAACGTTGCAGTCTTGTCGACTAAACCTGCACGTAGATTAATTTGATCTGACCCCTTAGAGATGTCGAAATCTCCGCGCAGATAAACCACTTCCGAGGCGGGCGCAGGCGCGCTTACACGGTGGTAAGGCGCATGCTCAGCTCTGAACGTTGCGCCAATGAGACTCCCAGTTCCCCCACGAACTCGGCCTTGAGACACGCTGAACTGTTCGCACAGTTGGTGGATCGCGTCGGCAAGTAGGACGTTTGGTCGTATTCTTGCGACAATAAAACGAGACGTTGTACCATTATTGGGCAATGGCCCAGAGCTCTCGTAGCTAGTTGAACTTGCAGAGGGCTCGAACACTGGTAGCTCGGTTTCAGTGCACGTTCCGTAACTAAGCGCAACTGAGTGAAAAGTAACCACTGATACTTCCATCCAGCCTTCGTCTACGGTAGTTTCTGGCCAGACGTGACCTGCGCGTAAAACCTCAGTGTCCCGTTCTTTCCAGACTGCATGAATGTGTGACCAACGCTCTTGGTCGCGTAATCCAACAGTCGCAGTTCCTGCGAGCACTCGCGAGTGTTTGCTATATAAGGTGTCGCTGTACCACATTGGGTGCTTGTGATCGCCTTCTGCGGGTACGCAGTAGTTAACGTTCGCGAGGTCTGCATCGTTAAACTCGATTAGTCCGTACTGGGAGCCGCCTGACTCAACGACTGATGCAAGCACATCGAAGAGTCCATCTCCGGTGTGAGTGCGAACCCGCCGGGTAAAGCTGGTTCCCAGTGTCTCAACAGCAGTTATGCGCTCATCCGCAAGAACGCCAGGATGTGCAATTGCCTGGTTGATGTGAAGAGGCTCTTCGCCGGAGTGTTTCATGCGATCACTGCACCTCCGTCCACGCGCAAGATTTGTCCTGTGATGTAGGAAGCCGCAGGGGACGCGAGGAATGCTACCGCGTTGGCGATATCTGTTGGTTCACCCATATGTTGAAGCACTTGTCCCGAGAGATCGTATGCCTGGCCCTCTGTCATCGCCGACTTCACCGGTCCGGGAGCTACGGAATTACATCGAATTCCTAGGTGGCCTACTTCTTTTGCAACCCACTTGGTGAGTGCAATGATCCCGCCTTTAGAGGCGGCATAAGCGGGGCCCGATCTTGCTCCTGCGGTGCCACTTGATGAGGCACCGCCGTTAATACCAGAGATCGACGAAACGTTAATGATGCTTCCACTCGCGTTATCGCTCATATATGGATAGATGACTGCTTTTGTGAAATTGAATGTACCGTTCACGTTTGTGTCGAGATCGCGTTGCCAGTCTTCGCTTGAAATGGCGTCTAGCGTTGAACGCGAGGCGGTACCCGCGTTGTTAACTAGAACATCAATTGTTCCGAAGCGGTTGTATGTCGTGGCCGCAAGGTTTTCGACTTGCTTGAAGTCACGGACATCGACGTCTAGGCCTTTAACCGCTGAACCCGGATACAACTGTTGGAGTTCAGTTGCTGTTTCCAAAGATCCCGTGAGGTCCGCAATAGCTACGTTGGCTCCGAGCATGCAAAATGTTTCTGCAATGCCCCGCCCTATTCCGCGCGCTCCACCCGTGACAATGGCGCTTTTATCTTCTAACTGGAATGGATTAAACATGATCCTCCTTATTTCACTCCAAGTAGATCGGGTAACCAATTGGAGAAGATTGGGAAGTAAGTAATGAACAATAGAGTGACAAATGCTGCAAAGAGGAAAGGAAGAATACCTTTTACAAGATTCTCGAGTTTCTCTTTGCCGATTCCAGCAGCGACGTACAGGTTCAAACCAACGGGTGGAGTGAACAAGCCGATCGCCAAATTGACTGTCATGAATACACCGATGGTCGTGATGTCAACTCCGACAGCGATGAGTGTTGGAACGAAGATAGGAACGAAGAGGTAGAAAGCACTGATCGCATCGATAAATGCACCCACAATGAGGAGGATGATCGTAGCAAGTAGAAGGATGAGAATGCGTGAATCTGTGACAGATAGAACCGCGTCAGAGATTCGTTGCGCAACGCCTTCAACAGTAATCACATATGAAAACAGGCTTGCAACACCGACGATAAACATGATCGATGCAGTCGAGATGCCTGCTTCGAGAAACAGTTTTGGTATCTCGCGAATTTTCAAATCACGATAAATGAGGACACCAACGAGCAGTGCGTAGACGCTAGCAACAGAACCCGCTTCGGTGGGTGTGAAAACTCCACCATAAATACCGCCCAAAATGATGACAGGAATCATCAGACCAGGTAATGCTTTAGTGAAAGCTGTACCAAAGTTGGCGAAGGTGAGCTCAGGGGCCGAGTTTTCGGTGTCGAGGACAATCCTTCCATTTTTTCGAGTCCGCGGAAGTAGAACCGCGGCGATGAAAAAGGCAACAGCCAACATGATGCCAGGCACAACTCCTGCAATGAAAAGACGTGAGATCGATACCTTTTGGTACTCAGCGGCTACCACGGCAAACACGATGAATGCAATCGAGGGAGGAACCACGATACCCATCGACCCGGATGCTGCAACAAGAGATGCAGAGTGATGAGGCCTGTAGCCGTTTTTGTTTAATGCTGGAATTAGAATCGCACCAATAGCAGCGACAGTTGCCGGGCCGCTTCCCGAAATTGCTGAGAAAAAGAATGCGGCCAGAATCGTGACAGCAGCAAGGCCGTGTGTGAGACGACCAAAAATGAGATACGCAAGATCCACAAGCCGCTGAGATATTCCCGTGTATTGCATGATCACACCGGCGAGAATAAAGAAGGGGATTGCCAACAAGGTCGACGACGAGAGTGATGGATACATCACGCTCGGAACAATTCCAAGAACTTGAATGCCATCCGTGACAACTAGCACAAGAGCCGCTGCGATGCCCAGTGAAAAAGCGACCGGAACTCCGATGAATAAAAGAACGAAGAAAACGCCGAATAGCAACAGCTCAATCATTTGTCTTCACCACTCTCTGAGTCATGGTCTGCGTTGATCGAAGTTGCGCCTGCGGTAGTAGCAGCCAGTCGGGCTACCACGTCCTCCTCATCTTGGGATGAACGAAGCGACGACTTTAACCCCGTGAGGATATGGAAGGCTCCCAGCAAACCACAGAGCGGAATTGCAATGGTAAAGAGCCACTGAGGAATTCCGAGCGAGGGTGTTGTCCGCCCACGGACCGCTTGGTTTATGGTCATTTCGCCGCCGAAATACAAAAGAATAATAAGAAACAGAATCATGGCTACAGCACTGGCCACGATAAGCGCTTTCCGAATTGCACGAGGTGAGTTCTCGACCACGTAGGTAAAACCGAGGTGAGCTCCGTTACGTATACCGATGACAGCTCCTGCCAGGGTGAAAACGACAAGCACATTGATTGTGATTTCTTCAGTAAACGCAAGTGATGCCTGAAGGACATAGCGGAAGATTACATTCAAAAATGTGATCACAACGATCGTGATAAAAGAAATAATCACAGTCCAGTCTTCAATACGGGATATGAGTTTCATTTCTCTCCTCCTGGAATGAATTCTTTTGAGAGCTCGTCGCCGTATATACGCCGATATTTGTCGTACAGTGGCGCAAGCGTCGCACGAAACTGTTCGACTTCATCGTCCGTCATTTCGTACGCTTGTATTCCAGACTCTTCCATCTCTTGAAGTTTTATGGACTCTTGTTTGCGGTTTTCGTTGATTTGGAAGGTATTCGCCTTTTGAGCAGCGTTTCGCACTATTTGCTTATCTTCATCGCTGAGGCTTTCATAGAGGTCTTTATTCATCCCTAAAATCAGTGGATCGTATGAGTAGTTCCAGATTGATAAATATGGCTGAACGGCCTGCAAATCTGCGGAGTAAATGACATCCACAGGATTTTCTTGTCCATCAATCGCACCCTGTTGAATTGCGGTGAAGACCTCTGAAAACGGCATGGTGGTGGGGTTGGCCCCCACTGTGCGATAGAAGTCGGTGTAAAGGCCAAATCCAGGTATCCGTAGCTTGAGCCCCTTCATATCGGCTGGCGTTTTGATAGGTCTCTTGCTGTTTGTGACTTGTCGCATCCCGGACTCACCAAAACCGAGAAGTTCCACACCGTTCTCTGCTAAGAGCTTTCGGTACGCCTCGCCACCACTTCCCTGCAAAGCCTCGTGTCCTTCTTCAACGGATGTGAAGCGGAATGGCATGACAACGGCGCCGAACCTAGGGTTGATTCCTGCATAAATAATCGGAGAGTTGTAGCTGAAATCTTTCGCACCATCCATCAGCTGCTCGACTCCAGCTACAGGTTCACCTGCAGAGAGGCGCTCGCCGGTGAAGATCTGTAGCTTCATCCGGCCGTTCGATTGTTTATCTAGCTCCTCGCCAAATAGCTGTGCAGCCGTGTACCAGGTCGAATTGGCTCCAGCAGTGACGGTGAATTTCCAGCGATATTTCTGCTTACCGTCCTCAGTGGTGCCGAAGTTGGTTCCACAACCAGTCATGACTGTTGCAAATGCAACTATCAAAGCTGTCGCTAAGATTTTCTTGACATTCGTTATACCTGCTTTAATCATTGCTTGAACTCCTTTGTTCACACACAGGCGTTGGGTGTTGCTCTAGTTTGGGGTGGTGTGAATGAGACCGCCGTCTACGGGAATTAGTGCTGCATTGATGTAATCTGCAGCGTTAGATGCAAGGAACACTGCTGCGCTGGCGATGTCTTCTGGACGTCCCATTTCTCCGGTAGGGGAAGCTGCGTTTCGTTGCTTGAGCATGTCCGCGTTCGTGGAGTAATTGCTCGAAAGTGATTTAGCAACTAGCGGCGACGCAATGAAACCTGGGGCAATTGTGTTAGCCCTAATTCCTTCCTTTGCGTATGCGATTCCTACGCTTTTTGTCAGCTCAATTAACGCTGCTTTGGACGAGGCGTATGCCGGATAGTTGTAGCCCACTGAACGTATTCCGCCGACTGACGAGACAGTGATAATCCGCCCGTATTTCGCTTTAATCATCGCCGGTAGTACGAACCTAATCGTGGTGAACGCCCCGGCCACATTAATTTTCAAGGCGGATATGAAGTCATCGGTCGTGATCTCGGTGGGTCCGCCATCTTTGACGATCCCGACGTTGTAGTAGAGCACGGAAGGGTCTTCAAAATGCGACCTGCACTCGTTGAGTGCCTTGGCGATAGAATCTTCGTCAGTTACGTCAGCTAATGCCGTAGCGTGGGTGATATTCCGTTCGGCTAGTCGCCCGGATGCAAGTGCCAAGGCATCTTTATCGCGGTCCACTATGAATACCCGGGCACCGTTCTCGCCAAAGGCTAACGCGGCAGCTAGCCCGTTATTGATTTCGCCGTCCGGTGTACCGCAACCGACTGCAAAGATTGTTTGGTGTGTGAGATCTGTGCGCATTTTGTTACTTCCCAACTCGAACAGTCGCGACATCGATGTCGATGTCTTCGGTCAAAGCTTGCTTGAGCTCTTTGCGTGCGACCTTTCCATAGGCTGTCAGAGGTAATTGCACTGTAGGTTTAAAGACCTTAGGAACTTTGTACGCGGCAAGATTTGCCTTGAGATAGGCGCGGAGTTCATGCTCAAGCTCGTTAAGGTCACCAACGCGGTCGGTTTCTATGACCGCCACCCCTTTCTCGCCCCACTTTTCGTCCGGGATTCCAATAACAGCGCTGTTGGAAACTGAAGGATGTGCTGTGAGTAGTTCTTCGATTTCACGGGGGTAGACGTTCGAACCGCCAGAAATGTACATGTCCGACTTGCGTCCAGTAAGAAATAGATAGCCGCGCTCATCAACGTAGCCAATGTCTCCCGTGTGAAACCAACCGTCTTTAAACGCTTCTGCATTTGCCTTGTCATCGTTTAGGTAACCAGCACAAACGGTTGGTCCGGCAACGCAAACCTCCCCGTGTTCATAGGGAGCTAATCGATCACCGTCGTCGGACCGGATAGAAATCTGTATGGAAGTCCGGGGGCGGCCACAAGTCCCGATACCGGCAGCGTCCTCAGGAATTCCTCCGTGTTCTTCAGGACGAAGAGCAGTGATCGAACCAGTTACCTCTCCTAGCCCAAAGTATTGGACCAGGCATTTACCCAAACGGTTAAGCGCATGTTGCTGATCGTGAGCTAGCATCGGTGCCCCTGCATAAATCACATACTTCATGCTGTGATCACTAGGACCTCGGGATTCAGGGTACGCCCGAGCGATCTTATTCAGGATTGTTGGAACCGTGAACGCATTAGTTATTCGATACTTGTCAATACATTCCCATACCAACTCTCCGTCGAGGCTGTCCCCCGGATAAATTACGGAAGCTGCTCCAGTGAAAACCTGCGCGAGCATATGTATGCCCGCTCCGTGTGACAAAGGCGCGATGATAAGTGAGCGTCCGTTGTGGTCCTCTGTGGGGAAGAGGTCGCAGTAGTGATTCATTAAAACGGATCCGGCATGGGCGTGCGTAAATACGGCCATTTTTGGAGCCCCAGTAGATCCGGAAGTAAAGAAATACCACATTGGGTCATCGCCCATCACACCTTCGGGAGCGGAGGGTGTTAGCTCTTCGTCGGAAGCTTCGCCTAGCCAAATGACTGTGGTTACGAGTTTGTTGTCTACTAGTCGCTCAACCGTTTCACGGAAGTCAGGGTGGGCAACAATAACTCGAGGTGCCGTTCGGCGTGTTAAATCCTCTATTTCGCGGTATGACATTTTTGCATTAGGTGGTGCAACAACACCTCCCGCCCAAATAATTCCCCAGAAGTACTGAATCATGTGGGCGGTGTTTGTCGAAAGCAACATCACGGTGTCACGACGTTGTACACCTTTAGATTTCAGTGCCTGCGCCGCAAACTGAACCTTTTCGCGTAGCTCTTGCCACGTCCATGTGGTGTTGCTTCTGTCATCGACTACTGCGGGGTGTGACGGTAGTCGCGATGCTGTTTGCACGAGGAACTCGGCAACGTTTACTCCCCTACGAGGAATGGGAGTGAAATCTCGCGCTGGAGAATAATTGGAAATGGGTGAAAGATTCCACATTGTAGTCACATCAGACCCTTTCAACTATTGACGCGAAATTGGAAACAGCAGCACCACCCATGTTGAAGACGGCTGCTGTGGTCGCATCTTTGACCTGGTAACCGGGGAACGAGTTGGTAACCTGCATACATGCCGTGACATGCATAGAGACACCGGTCGCACCAATTGGGTGGCCTTTTGCTTTCAATCCTCCAGACGCATTCACAGGGAAGTCACCGTTAACCGAGACAAGACCGGATTCGATTGCATTGCGGCCTTGCCCAGGTTGTGCCAACCCGAAAGCTTCGTATTGGAGGAGCTCAGCAATCGTGAAGCAATCGTGCGTTTCAAGTAGGTCAGCGTCTGTGAGGTTCATTCCGGCCGCTTCAAGTGCTTGATTCATGGCATGCTTTGCGCCTCTAAATTCAAGTGGGTTCCGTTTAGACAAAGGAAGAGAGTCACTTGCATGACCCATGCCACGGAAGCGGACGCGGCCGTTAGAGGTACGCGAAATAACCAGTGCAGCAGCTCCATCAGATACCAGGGAGCAGTCCGTTCGGCGTAGTGGAGAAGCAACCTCGGGATTCTTGTCCGATACCGTGTTACAGAAATCAAAGCCGAGGTCTTTTTGCATGTGGGCAAGCGGATTTGCTGCTCCGTTGTGATGGTTTTTAGCAGCAATCTGAGCCAATGTTTCGAGAGGGTCGCCATACTGCTCTGCATAAATCGAGGCGATATGTCCAAAGACACCTGCGAAGGAACCGTACCCCTCTTCTTCTGGCCGGTAGCTTGCTGACAACAAGACATTGTTGAGAGTTGCTCCGTCTGCGTGTGTCATTTTTTCTGCACCGACGACGAGCACGGAGTCAAAACGTCCAGATGCGACCGAATCGTAAGCGGCATAGACAGCGGCGGAACCGGTTGCACATGCGCTTTCGTGTCGGAAAAACGGCTTGAATGCAAGTTCTGGGATGACGAGTCCCGGAAGAGTGCCCTCGAAGCCTTGTGATGAAAGCCCGTTATTAAATACGCCTACATGTACAGCGTCTATTTGCAATGTTTCCATCCCGGCGTCTTCAAGTGCTCGTATGCTTACGTCACGAACTAGTTCGGTGATAGGCGCATCCGATTTACCAAATTTCGAATGTGCCCAACCGATAATCTGTGGTTCTTTTGTCATGGTTCCTCTCTTTTCTTGAGGTTAAAAATGTTGAATGTGAGGTTTAAGCCGGACCGCTTCAGCGCGCAGAAGTTTGTTTAACTCAACTTGTCGAGCGCGAGAAAGACGTTGCTCGATAGTTGCGAGTGAAAGTGCGAAGTGAGCTCTTCCTGAATCGTTTGTAACTGCCACGCCGATAGCCCACGATTCTGGCAACAGCATTCCGGGGTTAATTGAGAATCCGTCGGTGCGACTTTGTTTAATCGCCTTGGCTAGTTGTCCATTGCGTTCTAGCTCCCCGATCGTGGACTGAGCTCCGAAAACTTCGACGTTGGTCCGCCTTACTGCGTTTGCCTCGTCTGTTGGCAAGCTCGCTAAGATTGCCAGGGAGCCAGCACCTATTCCCAATGGATGTCTGTCGCCTGCGTGCAACACCGTGTTCCTTATCGGGCCGGTGCCTTCGACTCTCATCACACATTCCGCAATAGTGCCTCGGCGGATTGTTAGAAATCCTGTCTCGCCCGAAATAGTGGCAAGTCTGTTGAGCGCATCATGCGCGCTTGCTGTGAAAGAAGAGCGCAGGTGTGAAAGTGTGGCCAGCTGCATGATGCCGGGCCCGAGCGTGTAGCCACCACCACTGCACCTTTCAATGTAGCCAACGTCAATAAGGTTTAGAAGTATGCGGTGAACAGTCGACTTGGGTAATTGCGTTCGCGTGACGATGTAGTTGAACGATGCTTCTGACTGCCCTTGTTGCAGTGCAACCGCCACAGCATCGATCACTGTCTTGGCACGTTCGAGAACGCTCTCGCGAGGTTGTGTCGGGAGAGCCGTGTTTTGGGAGTTCAAGTTCCGTACAGTGGAACCATTTTCTAGTTTGGGCGCCTTTGCCATGCGTAAACAGTAAAGTCAGTGAGAAATCTGTGTCAATCAGAGTTCCATTGAGTGAGACTGCCTGATGAAGTTGTAAACGGATGTGGTTATTGCACGTTTTCTCGAGGTGTGTGAAGAAAGGTCGTCCGTCTCTGGTGTCACGCTGCGAGCTCGGTTTAAAACAAGCAGTTTTGAGGTGGTTGGTGTGGTTATAGCCGAGAACTTCTGCCCTCAGAGATCTGGACTTTTTGTATCGTGCCGAATCATCCGGGGTAAAAACCATTCATATTCGACAGTTGATTGTCCCAAAGCCGAATAAATGGCCACCGTCTTCCGTGTTAGGTTGATTTCATGACTGATTATGCGGGGCCAGGTATTTTTAATGATGCGCAAAACTCAAACGCCACGAACCAAACCTCGTCTGCTGACAAGGTGAATGGTTTTTCTTCAGGTCGATACCGCTCCAACCCCGCAACTGTTAAAACTGTCCCACACGCGCGAATTCCGTTGAGTGACGGAACGGAACTCTCGGCACGTATGTGGATGCCCGAGAACTGCCACGACGAGCCTGTTCCCGCTGTTTTGGAGTACATTCCATACCGCAAAAACGACATGACAGCCGCACGGGACCTAACTATTCACCCTGAGTTCGCTCGAGCAGGCTACGTGAGCATTCGCGTCGACCTGCGCGGGTGTGGTGACTCAACAGGTTTAATGACGGACGAGTACTCAGAGACCGAACTGTCAGATGGGCTGAAGGTTTTGCGCTGGATCGGTGAGCAACCCTGGTGCAACGGCAAAGTTGGGATCATTGGTAAGTCATGGGGCGGTTTCAATGGTCTTCAAATCGCTGCCTTGCAGCCACCAGAGCTCGCCGCCGTAATCAGTGTTTGCTCAACAGATGACAGGTACGCCGATGACGTGCACTACAACGGTGGAGCAATCGTCGCAGACCAAATGCTGTCCTGGGCGTCAACAATGTGGGCTTACAACGCGCGCCCACAAGATCCAGACGTAGTTGGTGAAGGGTGGCGCGAAGACTGGGCCACACGTATCGACGATGCGCCTGTCAATATAGAGGATTGGCTCAGTCACCAACGTCGCGATTCCTACTGGAAACACGCATCTGTGTGTGAAGATCCAACGGCCATTCAAGTGCCAGTGCTTGCAGTTGGTGGCTTACTCGATGAGTACCGGACCACTCTCTTCCGGCTAATGGAAACAGCCTCGTGCACAGTGCACGCTCTCCTGGGGCCGTGGGCACATAACTACCCACATCAAGGCGTTCCTGGGCCGGCCATTGACTTCATTGCAGAATGTGTTCGCTGGTGGGACCACTGGATGAGCGATGTGGACAACGGTGTCGATACCCAACCGCAGTTGCGTGCTTACATACCTGACTCTGCACCTGTAGGGTCCGACATTGAGCACCGTCCCGGTCGTTGGATTGCTGAACAGCGCTGGCCGTCCTCGAACGTCACACCGACACAGTTCACTGAGCAAAACGGAAGTTGCAACGGCCAGCGTGCGCAACTTTCAACCGCACCGATCGGCACCACAGCAGGAAGTTGGCTTCAGTTTGGTCCTGCTGCTGGGCAACCCGTTGATCAGCGCACAGATGACGAACAGTCATTCGTCGTTGAATGGGAGGTTCCCGAACCTGACGTCGAAATCGTTGGTACCCCACAAGTCAACCTTCGCGCACAATCAAGCCATGAAACTGGTGTTGTAGCGGTGAGGCTGTGCGACGTCGCACCTGACGGCAGCTCCCATTTGATTACCATGGGTCTGTTTAATCTCACCCACCGTGACTCACACGAATCACCCTCGCCTTTGGTGCCGGGTGAAACAGTGAAAACTGTGTTCCCGCTCCTCGCCACAGCGCACCGATTTAAGCGCGGACACAAGATTCGTATGGCAGTTTCAGCTTCGTGCTGGCCGCTGCTATGGCCTTCACCGCAAGAAACCACCATTACCGTCGAACACGCATCGCTTGAACTTCCAGTGCGTGCGCCACAGACAACGCAACCTGGTGATCAACCTGACGAATGGTCCCAACCTGAGTTCCGGGAACCACCTGCCACACTGCACAGTCCTATCGAGCTTAGTGGTGCCCCCATGAAACGGTTGCTTGACGTGGACATGGTTTCAGGTGAAACAACCGTTCGCATCATTACTGAAGACTGGCAGTTCGATACTTCGAACAGACTGTACTACTACACCTACGAATGCGATAAGTACACTCGCAATCCACACGATGCCACGAGCGCGGAAGCAGTGTGTACCCGAATCGTAAAGTACCGTCGCGATGGACTGGAATCACCAAGCAGCAATCATGACGATAGCGCTGAACCAAGCGTGTGGGATGTTGAAATTCGAACTGAAAGTCGAATGAACGGTGACGAAACACGGTTCCTCGTTTCCAACCGCCTTGAAGCTTTTGACGGCGGAAAACCGTTCCGAACTCGTGAAACCCAAGCGGAAATTCCGCGCGATTTAAACTGAAAGATACTGACGTGACTTCGCGGAGAAAATTCTTACGTAGCGCCCTCCTTGTTGGTGCTGGCACTTCGCTTGCTCTGACTGGTTGTTCGCCATTAGATGCCAGTCAAGAAGCGAAATCTGCTGGCAGGATTACTGTTGGTTCGAAGGGGTTCGCAGAAAGTTGGATTATGGGCGAGATGTACGCCCAAGCACTGAGAGAGCTCGGTTACGAGATTGATCTGAAAACCAATGTGGGATCAACAAACATCATTGACACCGCGATGATGAGTGGCCAGGTCGACATTTACCCCGAATACACCGGGGTGATCCTCCAGTCCTTAGCCGGTGAGGACAAGCTACAAGAAACGGCTGAAGAGACATATCAAGAGGCCAAGGAGTATGAAGCTTCGCGTGGCGTGACCATACTCAATGCAACTCCGTTTGAGAACAAAAACGCAGTCGCGGTAACAAAAGATTTCGCCCAAAAGCATGACCTCAAAACAATGGAAGACCTTCACAAAGTCGGGCCATTTACCTACACCACATACCCAGACAACGTGACAGGTCAAAACGGGTACGAAGGGATCGTTGAGTTCTACAAGCTCGACGAGATGAAACTCAAGACACTTTCAATCGGTTTGAACTACGCCGCTTTAGAAAACGGTGACGTCCAAGCTGCCGATGTGTTCACAACGGATCCGCAACTTCTACGGTCGAATTTTGTTGTTCTCGAAGACACTCTCAACATTTTCGGTTTCCAGAATGTCGTTCCGGTTCTTCGGAACGATGTCGCAGACCGTGTTGGCCCTGAGGTGACTGAAACTCTCAACTCCATACACGCGCTCCTGACCACGGAAGCAATTCAAGCTCTCAACGGTGCAGTAGCAATTAATCGGCTCGACCCGTCTCAAGTCGCACGTCAATTTCTTGTCGCTAACAACCTCATCGAGGAATAATGAACGCAACCGAAACTCCAACGACCTCGGCAATCACTTTCAAAGACGTCTGTAAGACGTATCCCGGCTCTGACAAGCCAGCACTGGATTCGTTGAACCTGGATATCAAAGCCGGCGAACTGGTCTGTCTTGTAGGACCGTCCGGCGGTGGGAAAACGACCGCACTGCAGTTGGTCAACCGCCTGGTAGATCTGACAAGTGGCGATATTCGTATTGGCGATCAGTCAATCATGGACATGCAACCCATTGAGTTGCGTCGCAAAATTGGTTACGCGATCCAACAGTCAGGGCTTTTCCCTCACTTGACCGTGGCTGACAACATTGCGGTTGTTCCAAAAATCATTGGTTGGGACAAGCAAACGATCGCGAATCGTGTGGATGAACTCTTGGATCTCCTGGGGCTGACACCCGCCTCTGATTGGGCTTCACGGTACCCGTCACAACTGTCCGGTGGTCAGCAACAACGTGTTGGAATTGCGCGTGCGCTTGCGGCAGACCCACCAGTCATGCTGATGGACGAGCCTTTTGGGGCGCTCGACCCCATTACGCGCACCAGTGTGCAAAACGAGTTCCTTGCTGTTCAGAAATCGCTGGGTAAGACAACGCTGTTCGTCACTCACGACATTGATGAAGCAATCAAAATGTCTGACCGAATCGCGATTCTGAAACCAGGCGGAAAATTGGCGCAGTTCGCGACCCCTGAAGAAATCTTGAGTAACCCGGCGGACGATTTCGTTGCAGAATTCCTGGGTGAAGAGCGCGGGTTGAAACGGCTGTCCGTGTTTAGCGTGGGTGACTTGACTAAAACTGCAGGAGATCGTCTGGAACCGGGTACACAGAATGGTTGGCCCGAGGTGTCAGAAGATTCCAGCGTCCGTAACGCTCTGTCTGTAGCGGCAAGCGAAGGTGCTCGTGGCGTTACGGTAATCACCAGTGAGGGAAAGAAGGTCGCCTCACTGCCGGTGGAAGTGCTCGTGTCCCCAGATGCGTTGGCACAGGAGAGCGCAGTAGACACTCAACGGCAGGAGCGTGGCGATGAGTGAATTCGCGCCATCTAAGACACCAGTCATCCCCGATTTCGGTGAAGCAAGTGACTGCGTGAAGAACAATGAGGCTTTTTGTGTCGATTGGTTCGTCGCTCAGTGGCCCGATGTCTTTTGGCCAGCGCTTGTAAGTCACGTGTGGATGACAGTTGTCGCAGTTGCGATTGGTTTTGTCATTGCATTTGTGGCTGCGATCCTGGCGTTTAAGCGCCAGGTCTTGACCGCGCCTTTCGGAATGGTCGCAACGTTCCTTTACACGCTGCCACCGTTGGCGTTGTTTCAGCTTTTGGTGCCACTAACTGGGTTAACCTTCTTGACTGTCGAGATCGCACTTGTGTGCTTTACTCTTGTTATTTTGTTCCGGGCGGTTCTCGCGGGGCTGGCTTCGGTACCGCAAGATGTCATCAAAGCTGCTCGTGGCATGGGATTAAAGGAAAGTCAGATTCTTCGTAAGATCGAACTTCCGCTCGCAATCCCGTCGATCATTTCGGGACTTCGAATTGCGACAGTTTTAACGGTGAGTATCGCAACAATTGCAGCGTTTGTCGTCGATGATGGCCTCGGTTCCCCGATCCTGAAAGCAATATCATCACCGTTCAATACGCAGTTCATTGGCGCTGGTGCACTAGCTGTATTGCTAGCCTTCGTCCTAGACGGAGTGCTTGCAATCACCGGACGCTTGCTAACTCCTTGGGCGAAAGCGCGGGTGTGACATGGAGACATTTGCAAAGGCCTTTCCGTTTATGGTCAACAACTTTGGCCTTCTGTTGGAAAAAACTGGTGAGCACGTTTATGTGTCGCTCATTGCGCTCGCAATTTCGGTGCTTATTGGCCTGCCGGTGGGGCTTTGGCTAGGGCACATTCACAAAGGCGAGTTCCTTGCTGTCAGCTTGACGAATATTGGTCGCGCGTTGCCCAGTTTGGCGCTCATCGCCATTTTTATTGGGCTAGTTGGAATTGGACTGGTTAACGTCACGATTGCGCTTGTTCTTCTTGCTGTCCCACCAATACTGAGTTACGCCTTCGAAGCGTTGAACTCTATCGACCGCAGCATTACGAAAGCCGCTCGCGGAATGGGCATGTCACCATTACAGGTCCTGTGGAACGTGGAACTTCCGTTGGGACTTCCCACGATCTTCGCTGGTTTGCGCACCTCCACTGTGCTTGTTGTTTCATCAGCAACGTTGGC
Organism: Brevibacterium sp. ACRRH; assembly: GCF_022346365.1. Taxonomy (NCBI): domain Bacteria; kingdom Bacillati; phylum Actinomycetota; class Actinomycetes; order Micrococcales; family Brevibacteriaceae; genus Brevibacterium; species Brevibacterium sp. ACRRH. The sequence continues at coordinate 84,317 of NZ_JAKRMN010000002.1, read as the reverse complement.
AACCATTGCCGGTGGTGGCGGACTGGGTGACATTATCCTCAACCAGGTGGCTTACGGAATGGAAGGTGTCATCGCCGCTGCGCTGTGGGTCGCGCTTTTGTCCATCCTGGCCGATCAACTCATGGCCCTTCTTCTCAAACTGGTTGCGCCTGCTGGCGTTAAGCGGATGTCGGCTGGGTTGGCACAAGGCTAGTCTTCTAGAGGACAGTTTTTCGACACCATGACCCAACCCGCGCCCCACGCCCAACCAACAGTCGATCATCATCGTTGGTGGCGGAATCGTCGGCAGTTATCTGGCGTATGAGTGCGCGCTCGCCGGGTGGGAAGTGGACGTTTTTGACCCCCAGCCAGAGCCGGTCGCCTCGTACGCGAACGCCGGAATTTTGGCGCTCAGTTACGCCCAACCTATGTCCAATCCGCGTGCTCTTGTCACCGGAGCCAGGGCCGTTCTTGCCGGTGGGGGAGGCATTGAGCTCGCCACCCCGATGCCACTGAGCACGCTGGGGTGGTTGTCGAAGCTCGCGTGGGCCTCACGCCCCGGACACGCCAAACGCCACATCCGCACCATCTACAACATGGCACGCACCAGCGTGGACCTCTACGCCGAACTCGAGCAACGCGAATCGACCGACCTGCACCTGCGCCGAACCGGCTGGCTCTACGTGGCCACCTCGCCGAAAGCCCTCCGCGCTCAAGCCCGCGAAGCCGCCACCGTGGCCCCCGCCGGGGTCCGCAGCCAGTTCCTCGACGCCGCTGAAACCCGCGCCTGCGAACCCGCGCTCGCCAGCGACATTGCCGGTGGAGTGTTCTACCCCGACGACGTTTCCTTCCACCCCGGCCACGTCACCGCAACCGTGCGCAACGCCGCCCAATCCCGAGGCGCCCGTTTCCACCAAGCGGCCGTCACCTCGGGGCGGGCGGCCTCAGACGGGGGAGTGGCGTGCGTGGAGACCGACCTCGGCGAGCACCACCGCGCCCGCCACGTCGTCATTGCCGCCGGTGCCCAAAGCGACGAGGTTGCCCGGCTTTTCGGCGGGCGCGTAGCGGTGGAACCTGGCGTGGGCTGGAGCGTGGAGATCCCCACTGACGGGCCGGTGGCCACGCGGGCGCTCATGAGCATTGAGGACCACGCGGTGATCAACCCGGACGACACGCGTGTGCGCTTATCAGGGGGAATGCGGTTCGGCGGTGAGCCGCGCACGGCACCAACGCCTGCTGAGGTTGACGCCCTGGTGCGTGCCGCCACCTGTCTTGTACCGGCGGTGGGTGAGCTGGACCGGGAGACTGCGGTTGCGCGGATCGGCAGCCGCCCCATGACCGCAGACGGGTTGCCAATCTTTAAGGAAATCGGCCGAGGTGTCACAGTCCTGTCCGGTCACGGCACCTTGGGAATGACGTTGGCGCCGTTTACGGCTCGGCGGGTGTTTGACTTGTTGAGAAAGCGCTAAACGAGCAAAACGGCGCAATATAATGCGCCGTTTTGCTCGCTTTGCGCCGTACCTCTCTACTTCAGGTCGAAGTCCACGATCGTGGGGTCGTGGTCGGATGACCTAAACGGTGATGGGTCGTAGAAGTTGGTCACGTTGTAGTTGTAGCGGGAGTATTCCAGGGCCACGGACTCGCGCGAGTTGATGGTCCAGGTGTACGCCCCGTTCAACCCCTTGGCCGCGCTTTCGTTTGCCAGCACGTGGTCCAAGCTTCCCAGCTGACCGCCGAACACGTATGTCGGCTCAGCCTCAAACTTTTCGCCCGCGTCAACGTAGCCAGCCTTGTAGAACTCCTGCATGGGGTCTTCCTGCGTGTAGGAGTTGAAGTCACCCAACAGGAACACGTTGTCAGTCTGTGCCTTCTTCTTCATCGCATCGGCAAACGTGACTACGGCCTTGGCTTGCTTCACGCGGTCAGCGTTGGAGTTACCCTGACCGTCACCAGAATCCTCGTTGCCCGGACCCTTACCTGAACCCTTCGACTTGAAGTGGTTCACGACCGCCACGAACGATTCCCCTGTCGCCTTCCCGTCCTTCTTCAGCACGAACTCTTGTGCCAGTGGAGCGCGCGCATTCGAAAACGCCGGGTTATCCAGGATTTCCGAGGCACCTTCAGTGTCGGCGAGCGCCGGCTGGTAGATAAAGCCGGTGCGGATCACGTCGTCACCCGTAGCTGGCACGGACTTAGGCGACGTCACAGCCGCCCACTTGCCATACCCAGCCTGCTTGTTGAGCTGACGCACCAGGTAAGTGATCGCGAAGTCGCGGTTCTTGCCGAACTTCTCCGAGTTCTCCAACTCTTCCAACGACAGCACCGCAACGTCCATCTGGTTGATCGCGTTGAGGATCTTGATCTGCTGACGGCTCAGCGATTCGAGGTTCGCCGCACCGCGAGCGTCACAGCCTCCGTTGACGGTGACGGGGTTGCCTTCGCGGTCCTTGTAGTAGGAGCAGCCTTTGAGCTGGTCACCGGTGGTGGGGAAGAAGTTGAGCACGTTGAAGCTCGCGAGCTTCCCGCCTTGCAGTTCGGGGGACCCGTGGCGGCTGATGCCGAACTTAGCAGGTTCGTCGATCCCCGCCTCGGCGTCCGTCAGTGCCCCCACGGGTTGCAGACGCCAGGCTTCGTGACCGTAGCTGAACACTGCCGCTGAGGTGAACGTCACCTCAGCGCCCACCCTCACCGGCTGTTCGTTGTCCAGGTAGGAAACCGGGGTGCCCTGGCCCTTGGTGAGGAAGTTCAGAGTGGATCCGTCGTCTAGCAGGTAGGTGCGCTCGCTGTTGCGTTTAGCGAGGTCAGTGGCTTCCTTTGAGCCCGGACGGAACTTGTCCGTGGGCTGGTAGAGCGCTTTCTTGCCGTTGACGAGCGCAACCTCACCGAACTTATTCGTCGAGTAGTTGTCCGTCACCGTGATGTCGCCGGTGGGCTGTACCAGCATGCCTTCGAGCGATTCGCGGTTTTCGTCACCGGTTGGGATCTCGCCTTCGTATGGCTTGACTTCCGGTGCCGCTTCCTTCAGCTGCTTCATGCCACCAGCCTTCACGGAGATCTGGGTGAGCCCGTAGAACTCGCACACTTGCCCGTTGACCTGCACAAAGTCGCCACGCTTGACGTCCTTGACGGTGTCTGAGGAGTACACGAAGATCCCGTCAGACGGCCCGCCGAGGTCGTGCTCAGCCCCTCCTGTCCCCGGGGTTTGGATGTAGTACCCGTTGAGCCCACCGGTGGGGTAGGTGGCGGTGACGATTCCGCGGGTGGTCACGGACTTGCCCACCATGGGGCTCTTGTCGCTGGTGCCCTGAATGTCGCGGATCGGTGTCACGTCACCTGGTTCGCTGGGGTCTGGGGTTGGTTCTTTGGTTGGCTCGGGGGTTGGTTCTTTAGTGGGCTCGTTTGTTGGTTTCGGGGATGGTTCTTTCGTAGGTTCGCTTGTTGGCTCGCCCGTTGGTTCAGGTGTGGGCTCTGGTGTGGGCTCCGATGGGTTCGGGTCGCCTGCACCTTCAGGCAACGCGCCAGGGGTGGGGGCACCTGCGACCCATTTCCCGTTGATCAGTGCAATCGACTTCCCCTTGCCGGCGGTCGCGCCGGTGGAGGTGGCGCGGTTGCCGGCGAGCACCTCGGGCGTGTGGGCGCTGGACCCGGCTTCTACGCCAGGCTTACCCGCGTTGCCACCGATCGTGTCAAAGGACACGATCTTGCCGTCAGGGCTGATCAAGAATGCCGAGGCGCCATAAGCTCCATCGGTTTGCGCCCCGCTCTTGACGGTGTTGGTGATGGAGATGTCTACGGTGACAGCTCCGGAATCACCCACGATGGTGTTGGCGAGCGTGCGAACGTTGGTGGCGTCTTGGACGGTGCCACCGCGGGTGACAGAGCCGACTTTCCAGCCGTCCAGCTTGGTGCCTGCAGGGGCTGCGATTTCGATGAAGTCGCCGGTGTTGTCGGCGTATGCGATTTCTGAAATGTAGATTTTGTTAGCCGCCAGAGCTGGCAACACGGGTAGTGCTACCGAAGCGATCACCAGGGCTAACACTGCGAACAGTGAGCGGGTTTGTGAGTGCGCCATGAGAGTCCAAATCGTCGGTGATGGGGGATGGGTGCCTGAGTTTTGACGTTTCGACGCTAATCGATTCCGCGCCGGGGTGGGTGGTGTGATGTTCAACCTCAGTTGAACAGTTGGTTACGTGGGGTTGGTGACGCGACAGCGTGTCGAGTGCCCGGTCATTACAATGACACTAGGTGTTTTAGAGTCGACCCATTCGCCATGTGAGGAAACCCATGAAGAAACCAAGCGTTCTTTTTGTGTGCGTCAAGAACGGTGGCAAGAGCCAGATGGCTGCAGCGTTGACACGCAAAAAAGCGGCGCACGCGATCGATGTGTTTTCAGGCGGAACCCAACCGGGGGATTCCTTGAATGAGGAATCGCGTAAAAGCGTCGAAGCGGTAGGGGCGTCGTTCGACGGTGAGTACCCCAAACCTATTGACCCTGATCTTCTTCGGTCAGTAGATCGTGTTGTCATTGTTGGTGGAACTGCCCAGGTCGACCACGTGGAGGGAATGCGTGGTTCGGTTGAAACGTGGGATATCGACGAACCTTCTCTCCGAGGAATTGAGGGCGAAGAACGCATGACACTCATCCGAGATGAAATCAGTAAGCGAGTCGATACGTTGATCGCTCAACTTACATCGCACCGCTAAACTACACTTCTGCTTCAATATGAATCCTGTGTCTGCATCGTCTACGCCGTCCGCATCTGAAACTCCAAAGCTCTCCACACTAGACCGCTTGCTTCCCGTTTTTATCCTTTGCGCAATGGCCGTAGGGGTAGCTCTTAGCGTGTGGGTTCCGCAGAGTTCAGACCTTCTGAACCGATTCAAGATCAGTGACATCTCGCTGCCGATTGCACTTGGCCTGCTGGTCATGATGTACCCGCCACTCGCAAAAGTCCGCTTTGAAAAGGCGCGGGAAATCGCACGCGATCGCAGACTGATGGTTCTTTCTCTGCTTCTCAACTGGGTGGCAGGGCCACTTCTCATGTTTGTGCTCGCGTGGGTGTTTCTCGCTAATGAGCCGGAACTGAGAACTGGTCTCATCATTGTTGGTCTGGCGCGATGCATCGCCATGGTGCTTGTGTGGAGTGATTTGTCGTGTGCAGACCGTGAAGCAACTGCAGTGTTAGTGGCAATCAACTCCGTGTTTCAGCTGCTGATGTTTTCGGTTTTGGGATGGTTCTACCTGCAGATCCTTCCGAGCTGGCTGGGTTTGGATACAGCAAGTGCCGACTTCTCGTTTTGGGCAATCGTGAAAAGTGTTTTGATCTTCCTTGGAGTTCCGTTGGCTTTGGGAGTCCTTTCGCGTGTGTTGGGAGAGCGACTTAAAGGGAGAGAGTGGTTTGAGAACCACTTCATTCCACGTATTTCACCGTTGGCAATGATGGGACTGCTCTACACGATCGTTGTGTTGTTCTGCCTTCAAGGAACACAGGTTCTTAACAATCCGTTGAGCGTGGCGCGGGTGGGTGTGCCGCTATTGGTGTACTTCGTGGGCATGTTTGCTGTAGCTCTGATTGCGTCTCGCGCGTCAGGGATGAACTACGCGCAGAGCGCGTCGACGGCGTTTACTGCCGCGGGTAACAACTTTGAGCTTGCAATCGCGGTGACGATCGGCACGTTTGGTGCCACGTCACCGCAAGCCCTTGCTGGAACCATCGGACCATTGGTTGAAATTCCCGTTTTGGTTGGCCTGGTGTACGTGATGCGCGCGCTTGGTCCGCGTCTGTTCCCCGGGGATTCTTCGGTTCCTACCCCGAGGTGACACCCACCTCGGCGGTGGGAGGTAGGTAAGGCGTTCCGCGGGTTGAGAAAGTATTGCCCGGAGTGCATGGGTCGTGACAATGTGCGAATACTTGGCTACGCGATTCACAAGGAAGTGACGAAATGAACGCCATTGATCAATCATCTGCCACGAAAATGGTGCCAACGGTTACGGGCAATATCCCGGTTGAGCAGTTGGGGAGAACCTTGGCACATGAACACGTGTTCGTTGTGGGGGAGGAGTTTAGGCAGAACTACCAGGCCGACTGGGATGAGGAAGAAAAGATCGCGCAGGCTGTGCGTGATCTCAACGAGTTGAAGTCGTTGGGAATCGACTCAATCATGGACCCCACCGTGGTTGGGCTGGGGCGTTATATTCCGCGGATTCAACGCATCGCCGAGCAGACCGATCTCAACATTGTCGTTGCCACGGGCGTTTACACGTACAACGAGGTGCCGTTCCAGTTCCATTTTTCAGGTCCAGGGCTGTTGTTTGATGTGCCCGAACCCATGACTGAACTGTTCGTCACTGACATTGAAAACGGGATTGCCGGAACGGGTGTGAAAGCTGGGTTCTTGAAGTGCGCGATTGAAGAACAGGGCATGACTCCGGGCGTTGAGCGGGTCATGCGGGCGGTCGCGCAAGCCCATGTGGGCACCGGTGTCCCCATTACTGTGCACACGAATGTGCACAACCGCAGTGGTCTGGACGCGCAGCGAGTTTTGCGTGAAGAAGGGGCCGATCTGACCAAGGTGGTTATCGGGCACTCGGGTGACTCAACCGACCTGGACTACCTCATGGAACTTGCCGACGCCGGTTCGATCCTGGGCATGGACCGGTTTGGTCTAGACGTGTTGTTGCCGTTTGAACAGCGTGTGGACACGGTGGCTCAGTTGGTTGAGCGCGGATACGCAGACAGGATGGTGCTCGCGCACGACGCTTCGTGTTTCATCGACTGGTTCGACCCGCAGGCAAAAGCTCAGGCCGTGCCCAACTGGAACTACCGACACATCAGTGAAGACGTGCTTCCCGCGCTAGTTGAGCGTGGTGTGAGTGAAGAGCAGATCCAGACCATGCTGGTGGACAACGTGCGCCGGTACTTCAGTTAGAGACTCGCGTTCGACCCCACCCGCCGAGGTGGTGCGTAGGTGGTGTGGGGCCGGCAGCTGCCATCCACCTCGGCCTTGGTAGGAAGCCCCGCCAACCCTACCGGGTCACTGAGACGGGAAGTCGTCAGCGAGCGCCAGCTCGTAGCGCAGGCCCGAACACTCGATTCGCGCTCCCGTATTGCCGTCCCACACGGGGTTAAGGCCTTGTTCTTTAAGCACGTCGCACACCCGGTGACCGATGGTGCGGGTTTCTTCGTCCTTCCGGCTGACAGAGGAAAACCCTAAGTAGAGCGTGCCGGTGTGAATGAGCCCGTCAACGTCTTGCAGGGTGCAGTAGGCGTAGCCGTCGGCGTTGATTTCGCGGGCTTTTTCTACGCCATCCTGTGCGGCTTCACTTTTGTCCCAGCCCTCGTCAAAGGACCAGGCGAGGTTGCGCTGTTTGAGCGCGTCCTCAAGGCTCGCGATTTTTGTGGCGTCCTCCGAGGCATGCGGGACCGCCCGCTTGTACTCCTCGCTGACCATACGGATGAGCTCTTCCAGTGACTCAGGTTGAGGGTCGATGGCCGATTTTCGGTCCTGCCACGGGTCATCTTCAGGGTCTTGCGTGTAGTAGGTGTATACCTCGTCGTAAGGGTCGCCATGGCACAGCATGAGCGCGATGTCTTGTTCGATGGTTTGGGGGAAGTAGGAGTCTTCAGATGGGGGATAAGCCGAGTTCAGCATGGCATGTGAAGTCATGCTTTGATCTTACGCTGGGGGCGCGTGGCTTCCAGTTGCTCTACACTCCTGAGCCGTTTTGGACTTGCAGTGTAGAGTAATGGACCGATTTTGGGCCTAAAACGTGAACAAAACGAACAAAAGGGGTGTTTACTCTACCCACTGGTTCTGGACTGCTCCCCATTAGTTGGACTGATGTGAATCAGTTGTCTACTAGTGAGGAGTATTTCTTTGCGTGCAGATAGTACGTTGACTGCGAGTCAGCGGGAAGAGTTGGTGGCCTTGTTTGAGCAGGGTTTTAGCTACGGTGCTGCTGCTAATCGTGTCGGGGTTCGTCATGGTCCTGCTAAGAACTTGTACCAACGGTTTAAGTTGCGTGGCAGGCTATGTCTTGTGAGGAAACGTAGAAAGCAGGAGTACTCCTTCGAGGTTAAAAAAGAAGTCGTTGAGCGTTATCTCGCCGGAGAGGCCCAGCTGGATATCGCTCGTGAGTTTGGCTTGTGGTCTGATCAGCAGGTTAAAGATTGGGTAGTGAAGTGGCGTAAGGGTGGCGATGAGGCGTTAAAACCTAGGCCCATAGGCCGACCAAGAAAGTCTGGCAAGCCGAAGGTGCTTACTGAAGAAGACGCGCTACGGCGTGAAAACGAGCTGTTGCGGGCGGAGAATGCGTATCTAAAAAAATTGCGGGACTTAAGGGATCAGGGACACGCTTAAAGGTCCAGGCGATCGTCGCCCTTAAGTCTGACCACCGATTAAGCGACCTTTTGTCTGTTGCCGGTATGGCAAGGTCGACGTTTTTCTATCACCAGAAACGTCTTACGAGTCCTGATAAACACGCAGTCCTGAAAACCGCGATTCGGCACAGCTTCGAATCCAACAAGCACCGTTACGGGTACCGCCGCGTGTGGCGGGATCTGCGTAACAAAGGCTGGGTGGTCAATCACAAGCTGGTATACAAACTCATGGACCAGATGGGGCTAAAAGCCAAGATCAGGCGCCGTCGACCGTATATCTCCTACGCGGGCACGATCAGCCGTATCGCCCCAAACATCCTTGATCGCAACTTCACCCGGGATAAACCCAATACCGCCTGGGTCAGTGATATCACCGAGTTCAACATCGCCGGCCGCAAAGTGTACTTGTGCCCGGTCATGGACCTGTTTGACCGCACAATCATCTCCCACACCGTGTCAACCTCAGCAGCGACAACATTTGCCGTGTCATCGCTGAAAGAATCGATCACGGCCCAGGCCCCGGAACCTGGATGGATCATACATACCGATCAAGGATTCCAGTTCCGGCACATAGCCTGGCGTACCTTGGTCGAAAAACACGAGGGCAAAGTATCGATGTCTCGTAAGGGCAACTGCTACGACAACGCCGTAATCGAGAACTTCTTTAGCCACCTGAAAACAGAGATGTACCACGGCGAAACCTTCAACAACATCAAAGAGTTCACCAACGCAATCAACGAGTACATCAACTGGTACAACAACCAACGACTACAAGAAAGACTCAAAGGCCAAACACCCATGCAATACCGAAACCAAACCCTTCAAGCCCTAACCGCCTAAAATAAAACCAGTCCAACTTTCAGGGGCAAGTTCATTCGAGGTGTGTAGAGTAAACGGGTTCAGCCCGCCCGCGCACCCCGCCGAGGTGGTGGGCCGCTTACGCTTCTTTTGGCATCCAGAAGCTGGTCACGTCTTTCTTAGTTTCAAGCTGGTAGTCGATAAACGCGGTGGCAAGTTCGTAGTCGAACGGTTGCGTCCACGGGTGCCGGGTCAGCATTTTGCCGTGATCAGTGCCCCGGCTTTTTAGCAACTCTTCAAAGTGGATCATGGTGAAGCGCTCGGGGGTCATGGCCATGTGTTTCGACGCGGCTGAAAAACCGATGATGAACGTCCCGTGGTGGGTGAACATGGGCTGGCTCCAAGCGATGCGCAGCTCAAGTTCTGGGTAGGTGGACGCGACCCAGTCGAGGACCTCGACCATGCGGTCGCGCTTGTCGCCTTGAGGAATCGTGTCGAGGAATTCGTCCAGTGTTTTCAATGCCATGAGTTAAACGTATACGAGCGACCTTGCGTTTGCGTTAAATCGCATGGCGGTGGGGTGTTAGTGGTGGTGGGCTGCTTTCCTTCCAGTTGCTCTACACTCCTGAGCCGTTTTGGACTTGCAGTGTAGAGTAATGGACCGATTTTGGGCCTAAAACGTGAACAAAACGAACAAAAGTGGTGTTTACTCTACAAGCCTGTTTGAGGGTTGTAGAGTAATTCGCTTTAGCGAATCCGCGCCACCCCGGCAGGACTCGGCCGTGACCGTCACGGCCGAGCGCCGACACACACCGCTCCTTCCTGGCTACACTGTTCTCAGCACCGAATCTGCGATGCGAGTGAGGATAAGCCGTTGAAGAGTGCGACCGATGCCGTCCGCTACTTCGTTTCGACCGTTTCGGCGATCCTCCTGACCGTGCTGATCGAAACGGCCTGGGTCTACCTGTTGCGCCCGGACCCGCCGGGCAGATCGCTGCGGACAGAGCTCCTCGTCCTCTTCTATCTGCTCTTCTGGAACCTTTTCGTTATCATCTACGTCTCGTGGACGATGCGGTGCTACAAGCCCCTAAGCGGATCGGCGCTCATCGGCCAGGTGCGTCGCGAAGTCCGGACGCAGAAGCGCTGGTGGGCGCGGGCGCTCGGGTTCACCGGTGCGACGAACTTCGCCGTCACCGCTGCCGCCTTCGCCATTTTCCTGACCGTCGTGCTCGCCCAGACTGAGATGGTGCGCCAGTCGCCGCTGTACCTCGCACTCGGTCTCCACGCCGTTGCCGCCGCCTGGGTGCTCATGATCTTTGCCTTCGCCGCTGCTTACATGCACCTCAACTTGCCCGATGCCGAGAAGCGCCACATCCGCTTCCACGGCGAACCGCCCGAGGATTTCGACGACTATCTCACCCTGGCAGTGCTCGCCTCGACCATGGCCGCCGGCCTTTCAGCAGAGATCCGCACGAAGGCTGCCTGGAAGCAGATGCGCACCAATGTCATCGTCGCCTTCGGGTTCAACTCACTCGTGCTCGCGATGATCGTCTCGGTCACCATCTCCGCCCTGACTCGGTGACGGGTCAGCCACCGAGCACCTGTGTGCCGCACATGACGGTGCCCGGGGTGTTCGAGCTGGATCGTCTAGTGCTCGATGTACAGCCCCCGCACGCCTACTGCTTCTTCAGTTCACCTCGGGGTGCGATCACAATCCGAGGATTCTTCTCGGGCCGCAACCAGGTAACCAGCGTGACCATTTGCTTCTCGGTCACGGATACGCACCCGGCGGTCGAACCTTTCCCGTGCTTGTGAACGAAGATCGCCGAACCCCGGCCCGCCTTTCTCGCCGAGTTGTAGTCCACCACGGCCACGTGACTGTACTGCGGGATCTTGGAGAACACCTCGGCGTGCTTAGCGGGGCAGCTACGGTTGGGCGCGCTCATCCAGGTGTTGTAGTGGCGTGAACCAGACCGTGCACACCACTGGTCGTTGCGGTCGGCGCGACGGTATTCGATTGTGGTGCCCTTGGGTTTTGCTTTGGTCCCAAAGGTGAACGGAATGCGGTATTGCCCCATGGGCGTTTTGCCGTCTCCTTCGCGTTTGCCCGAGGCGGTCGCCAGCCCCCTGTATCCGAACCTGGCGCCGGTGAAGGTGTGTGTGCGGTGCCAGCGTTCGTCGTTGCGAAGTTCCCACAGTTCCACCGTGCCGGTTGTGGAGGAGCGGGCCGAGGTGTGTGCGACGACGAGTTGCCGGCCGCCTTTGGGTTTGATTCCGTGCGGAAGGCCGTACGCGAGCACGCCGGTGGTGATGGTTCCGTGTTGGAACTTCTGGCGGAGTTTCCCGTCGTTGCCGATCCACGAACTACCGGTGGGGTAACCGTATTTGCCGCGTTCCCAGTTGTTGTTCTGCCAGATCCAGCGGATCGCACCCCACGTGGCGTGAGCGCCGGTCTTGGGTGACCAGTGGATGGAGCCGTTTTGGAACTTTTGGTAGCACCCGCCGCCACGCAAGCCACAGCGCTCGCCGGATAATGGGTAGCCGAGTTTGCCGCGTTCCCAACCGGTACGTTTCCATTCGTTTCGGATGCCACCCCAGGTGGGGTGGGCGCCGGTTTTAGGGGACCAGTGGATCGAGCCGTGTTTGAAGGCGCGGTAGCAACCACCTCGGGGGAGGCCGCAGCGAATGCTGCCTGTTGCTTTGCCCAGTTTCTTTGCGTGCTTCTTTGCCTCGGCGTTGATTTGGCTGGTGGCCTGCCGAGGTGGGGCCGCGTGGGCTGGAGTGGCAACAATGGCTGGTGCGAAAAGTGCGAACAGCGCGCAGAAGGCAATAGTCAGCACAGTAGAACGATGGGGAAGCGTATTCATACGAAGAGTGTATAGATTCTTCGGATGGTGGGCGGGGACCGTTATGTGGCGCGTCGCTTCTTGATGTATGAGGTGGTGGCACTGATTGCCACGGGGAGCATGGAGATTCCGATGATGAGGAGAATGATCCCGTCGATCGAGTGAGTGATGCCTGGGATGTGGCCAAGGAGGGCGCCGATCAGCACCATTGAACCCACCCATGCGAGGGCGCCGCCCACATTCCAGATGACAAAGTTGCGGTACGGCATCTGGGCGGTGCCTGCCGCAACAGGTACGTATGTGCGCACGATGGGAGCGAATCGGCCAATGACCAGGGCAAGCGGGCCGCGGTGGTTGAAGAACGCTTCTGCCGTAGCGAGTCTGTTAGTTCGTAAGATTCGGGCGTCGTCCTTGAATAGCCGGCGACCAAATTTGTGCCCAAGCCAGAATCCCACCTGATCTCCTGCAACCGCGCCGGCCTGATCAAATTCGAAGGCGAACGCCTCGGCAGGTTCACGTGCTTCTTCCATTCCAGAAACGGTACCACCCGACAGGTTCAGGACCCTGGACTCAGGGCGTGAAATAATGGGCCAATGACCTACGACGCAAACCCTCGATGGACATCTGAGAAGCAGGTTCCGTTCGTCTGGATAATCCTGTACCTGGGCTGCCTGGTACTGGGGCTGGTGCTCGCCGTGCTGACCATGCCGGTGCCGGGCGACCTGGTCCTCCTGGTTCGGGTCGGGTTCGGCACGTTGCTGGTGCTGTGCCTGGTGCTGGTGGCGATTGCCAGTTGGTGGCAGACGAAGTTGCTGCGCGAGCTGCGCAGGGTGTCGCCCTCACCCTGGCGCTGGATCGCTCTGCTGGCAGCAGTCGTGGCCGCGGTGCTCGTCTGGATCTGGGCGACGGGGGTGCAGGCCGGGGCCCCCGATGTGCTCGTGAGCCTGGGAACCACGATGCTCACCGCCGTCCTGCTGGGCCCGACCATCTTGGTCGGCACTCACACCTTGGTGAAGATCCTCGCTGCGGGTACTCCTGATGCTCCGACTCGCTGACGCTACCGTTGGCTCCAGAAGCTACCGTCCGCTTCAGACCCCGCCCGCATAGTGGCGGGCTTTACACACAGCGGCAGCGCCTGCAGACAGGGGTAGCGTCTGGCGACAGCGGTAGCGCGCCCGGGGTCTCCACACGGGCGGCCGTGACCCCACAACCGGCGGCAGGATCTGGATCCGCAGCTCGCCGGCACCGGCCCGCTCGGCGGCGCTGATGCGCCACTCGCGGCCGTTGAACACGGCGTCGCTGACCAGCCGCTCGCCGTCCCAGTTACGCGCCACGTCGCCCTGCCAGCCGATGACGAGCGTGCCGTCGGCGGGAAACCGACTAGCGACACCGTCGTGAACGGCTATAGGCGCATCGACAACATTTCCGATGACGCACTTGCCCGCTATCAAGAGGCGTTCGGTGCGCAGGTCACAAAGGACGATATCTTCGCAAGCATTTACGCGCTGTTGCATTCGGAGCAGTACCGAAGCACCTATGCGGCGGACCTTAAACGCCAGTTGCCCAGGATCCCACTGCCGGACACCGCGGAGGATTTCCGCAAGTTCGTTGAAGCCGGCGAGCATCTGCTGGAACTGCACATCCGCTATGAGGAGCAACCGGAGTATCCGTTAGGTGAAGAAACGGCGTTCGGTGATGCCGGCGACCCAGATTTCTATCGTGTGCAGAAGTTGCGTTGGGGCGGGAAGACGCGTACGCCGGATAAAACGCAGATTGTGGTGAACGACAACATCACATTGACGGGTATCCCGGATGAGGCTCACGAATACTTGCTCGGGTCACGTTCCGCGCTGGAGTGGATCCTGGACCGCTACCAGGTGAAGACTGACAAGGCTTCCGGCATTGTCAATGACCCCAATGATTGGGGCCTGGAGCACGGCAACCCGCGCTACATTGTGGACCTCATCAAGAAGGTCACCCATGTGAGTGTGGAGACGGTGAAGATCGTTAAATCGTTACCGAAACTCACACTGCGGAAATAAGGTGTAAGACCTGTGGGACATGTGCAAGGAGGCCAGGCCCCGTGCGTTCCCTAGTCGCTACCTTTTGCGCTTAAACCGCTATCTAAGAGGGTGTGCACTTTAGTGTCACCACCCCACGCATTGACCTTGTTTTATCGACTCGAAGCGGCGTATAAGCGACCCTGCATAGCATTCGTGGGTACTTATTTATGTGGCAAGGATCCTTGTGTCAAGATAATGTTATTTCGCTGGCTCTTGTCAGTGAGATTTCTTATCACTAAAGGAGGGGTTCATGCGCGCACTTCGTGCAGCCTGTGCCTCGCTCGCGGCTGTTGCGATCACTGCTTTTTCGTTCGCCACTGTTCCTGCCTTCGCGGGGCCAGATGACGATCGCAGCGTCGAGACGAAGGCACACATTGACGCACCCAAAGTTTTTTGGAATAAAGCGACGAACACATTCGACATCAACTCACAGTCCAACGGGAAAACTGCTCCGCTGGACAAGACCTCCAACTGGGTCGGCCGTGGGTATAACTACGACGGTAGCCAGAACTACATCTTCCCTGTCACAGACGACCACCGCCTCGGCTTCCTTGGCAAGAACGGCCAGCTTCTCTACATGGCGCCACAGGTCCCCGGGCCCGGTAACAGCCCCATTTGGTCAGGCTTTGGCGCTGACACTGGGGTTCCTATTGAGCAGTTCCGTGACAAGAACTTTGCCCTGGAGCTCGTGGGCTTCAACGGCCCCGGCGAAATGAACATGTTCAACTACTCGACGTTCGGGAACCTGCCCGTCACTCGCTTGTTCTCCTCCCACGACAAGGTTTCACGTACCGTGTGGCTCGACCCGGGCACGCACACCCACAACATCACGACCTTCACCAAGCCGGGCCGCTACGAAGTCACTTTCGACGCAAGTGCGCGGACGACTGCCGGCGCCTTCACCGCCTCGAAACCTACCACGCTGGTGTGGCGCGTGGGCGGTACGAATCCTGCTGACGAAAAACTCGGCGACGTCAAGACTGCCTACGACAAAGCCGCAGGCGTCACCGGACCTTCCGCTCCGAGCTTCACCATCGCCCCACACTCCGGTAGCGAAAAAGATGGAGACAAGAACCTCACCGACCTCACCTTCAACGCCGGTAACGACGCCGCTGAAGGCACGGTCGTGTTCTACATCGACGGCTACCACCTCGCCGAAGTTCCCGTCACAGGTGGCAAGGCAACGTGGAGCGAAATGATCGGGTCCAACACCTCGGCGTTCCAGGCCGTGTTTGTGCCCACCAAGGGGGCAGCACGCTGGGTCAGTGCGCCTCTAACAACGAGCACCGGGCAAAAAGCAGTGACTACACAGGCTGCGGGGCAGTTCCCCATGGAAACCCCGGACGCACCTGCCGGTGACTTCTCGCAAGGCGAAGTGCAGGTCAGCTCGCGTGACGTGTCCGTCAACGCGCACACGCAAGGTGACGGCAATCTGGTCACAATCGACACGAAACCCGCAGATGACTCGCTCATCTACAACGTGACCGGTGGCTTTTACGAAGAAGGCTTCGACGAACCGACCTGTTCGGTTGATGTCGTAAGTGGTCCTGGGCGTCGTAGTCTCCAGGTAGATCGCGAATACTGCAAGGGAGACCAGTACACGCTACGGCTGACACTGGAGCCGCAGCCGCGCGCCACAGTCGGTAACACGGAAACCATTGACCTTGGACAGGTGAATGGCACGGGCAAACCTGTCCAGACCCAGTTCTCTGACGGCGGAGCTACCACCACCCCGGACCCAGGAGAGGACAACGAAACGCCCAACCCGGATGACGGAAACGACGGTTCTGACGAAAGTCTCCTGAATACGCCTGTCACTATCAACAACGGGCATGTGGACTTGCGCGCCATGGACGTCAACGGCGAGCTTTCGGTAGCGCTGGGCGACGATTCGCGTCAGCACGCAACGGAGTCCGTGACTCGTACGATCGACTCAACGACCCTGGAAGTGACGAAGCTTGCGAAAGTTAAGCGTGAAGGCAACGTGCTCGCTAATCCAAGCTACGACGTCCTAGGTCCTAAGGGCACCGAGCTCTACATTCTTCCGCAGGCTCAACAGCCAGGTCGTGTGTGGCCAGGTTTCTCAAGCGAAACTCTGGACCGCGCGAAGTATCCCGATGGTGCGACGATGACGCTCACACCAGTGAGGGCTCCTAAGGGTGGCAAGTGGTTTGCCTACACAGAGACCTTGGGTGCAATTCAGACCATGTACGCGTCGAGCGACAAGGCTTCTGACATTCCACTCCCACCTGGCACGCACATGCACACGGCATGGGCGTTCACCAAGCCTGGAACGTACTCGATCGATGTGACGGCGCGCGCAAAGCAGGCCACAGGTGGTGCGCGAAGCGCTGGTGGCGACGCGACAGCTAAGACGCAACGGCTCACGTTCGTCGTGGACCACAAGTCAGCTGGTGATGACGGTGACGGTTCGACCCCTCCGAGTGAGGAGCCCGGTGAGAAGCCAAGCGAGGCGCCAAGCGCACAGCCGAGTGAAGCGCCCGGCGAGCAGCCAGGTGAACAGCCCGGCGAGCAGCCTTCTGACGAACCAACGCAGGAGCCTGCACCAAAGCCTTCGGAGGAACCTGGTGAGGAACCCGGTAAGGATCCTTCGCAGGAACCAAACGACCCAGCCAAGCCTGGTGAGTCCGACACTGACGACACTGGTAAGCCTGATGACAAGCAGACTGAAGCCCCTGCCGATGTCAATGATGGCGGTTCGGACAGCGGTGCGAACAACACCTCGGGCGGTTCCAGTGACAGCGCCTCGAATGGTTCAAATGGCACCGCTTCGAACAACGGCGGCTTCCTGCCACGTACGGGTGCGTCGGTCCTGCCGATCGGCCTGACGGCGGGCTTGCTCGTTGTCACTGGTGTTGCGCTGCTTGCAGCTGTGCGCCGTCGCAACAGCTAAGTCCGACACAACAAGGGCCCGCGCCTTCCCCTTAACCAGCGCCCGCCAGGTGCACTGAGAAATCAGTTCACACTGGCAGGCGGCGGTTCAGGAGGTGCAGGCCCACTTCTACCACCTCGGGAACGGGCGGCCCAGAAAACACCCGCCTAGTGGGTTGTCCGCAAGGTCAGTTGCTTGACGAACAACGCCAGCACAAGGGCAGCCACAACAAAAGGCACGCCACTGACGAACACCAAGTGCATGGCCTCACCCATGCCTTGGTGAATGGCATCAGCAATTGGCCCTGGCAAGGACTCAAGTTTCGCCGGATCCAAAGCCGAACCCACCCCTGAGTCCGCACCCATGGCACCGCCCATCCCCTTGGCCCCCGCGGGCAAGTGCTCCTGAATCTTGGGCACCATCGCTGCACTCATGATCGAGCCCAACACCGCAATCCCAATCGTTGACCCAACGTTGCGGAAGAACTGCACCGCCGCAGTTGCGACCCCCAGTTCAGTGCGGTCCACCGCATTCTGCACCACCAGCGTGTATGTCTGCATGCACATGCCTAAGCCCATGCCCACAATAGTCATCGCAAGCGTAAGATCCCACAGGTTCGACTGCCACGTCAGCATCGATAAAAGCACATAGCCACCCAGCAACATCAGGGAGCCCACGATCAAGATCACTTTGTAGTTGCCGGTTTTGGTGATCACAACGCCCATCAGAATCGACGTCACAATCATCGCCACATTCAGCGGAATCAGAATGGCCCCCGACTGCGTAGCTGAAACGCTCAACACGCCTTGTGCATACACAGGGATGTAAATAATCGCCCCAAACATGGCAACCGCAATGAAAAACGACGCCAGAATCGACAGCGAAACCGTAGAACTCCGCAACATGCGCAACGGAATCAACGGGTTCGCTACCCGGGTCTCAACCCACACGAACGCGGCCAACATCACAACGGACACAGCCCCCATGCCAAGAATTACTGGGGAGCTCCACTCGTACGTGTTTCCACCCCACGAGATCGCCAGCAACCCCACCACCAGCCCCGGCGTCAGGGTGATGATGCCCAGGTAATCCAGTCCGCCAGAGGTTTCATGCTTTGGCAAGCGCATGAACTTTGCCAGGAACACCAGTGCGACAACTCCAATGGGCAACGCCAGGTAGAACAAGTAGCGCCACCCCAGCGTGTCCGTCACCCAGCCGCCCAAAAGTGGCCCCGCGACCGAGGCGATCCCAAACGTCGCCCCCATGAACCCCTGGTATTTACCCCGCTGCCGAGGTGGGATGATGTCTCCGATAATCGTCTGGCTCAGCGGCATGAGGGTTCCCATCCCCGCGCCCTGGAGGGCGCGAGCGAACACGAGGAACCAGAAGTTTGTGGCCATTCCTGCAAGCGTTGCTCCCAGCATGAACACCACCAGGCCGCCGATGTAGAAGATCTTGCGCCCGTACATGTCGGACAGTTTTCCCACCACCGGCACGGTCACTGCTGACATCAGCATCGCAGCCGTTGCGATCCACGAGTAGTGTTCCATGCCACCGAGCTCAGCGACGATTCGTGGCAACGCTGGTCCTACGATGGTTTGGGAGATCGCGGCCACGAACATTCCCAACATGAGTCCGGCGATGACGAGCTTGCCTTGACGGTCAAGCCCTGTGAACTCGCGCGGGGTATCTGTGGAGTCATGGTCAATCGCTTCAGGAGCGGTGTTTTCATCAGGAAGCTCCAGGCGAGTGCGACTCGTTGCACTTTGGGTAGATTCGTTGGTGCCTGATGCGCGGGAAGGTTCGACCATGAACTCCGTCCTGAAAAACTTGCAGTCTGTGAAAGTTTGTGACGAATTGAGTTTATGCCTGCTCGGTTGAAAAGTGAAGTAGTAGCACCCAAAATTGTGACGAACGGAACGCTTGTGTTGCGCCCGACTGTCCGGCTGAGTTCGCCACTGAGCTCGGGAGCGAATGCCACGTGTGAACAGGTGCTTGTCTAGCATGAGTGCGAGGAACAACATGGACACTCAAGAACAACCCCAGGGTCTACGCGAGAAACGGAAACGCGAGTCCCGCGACGCCATGCACCGTGCGGCACTCGAACTGGTCAGCGCACACGGGTTGAGCAACGTCACGGTTGAACAGATCGCTGAACGCGCAGGTGTGTCCGCACGGACCCTTTTTAACTATTGGGGCAGTAAAGAGGCCGTGGTGCTGGGAGCCGAGCCCGCCTCGGACGTGGCCCTTGTCAAAGTTCTACACGACCGGCCCGTCAACGAAGACGTTGCCGAATCCCTAGCAGTTGTCCAGCGGGCGTACCTCGAATCAGTCACACCGGACCGGTCAGTTCGCACGCTTAAGCGCAAGGTCATGCGACGGGAACCTCAGCTGGCGCAATTGTCTGTCAACTACCACAACGACGTGCAGCGGTCGCTGATTGAAACCCTGGCCGGCCGTTTGGAAGTCGAATTTGACCAGGATGTTGCTCATGACCTGGCGACCGTCGCCATATTTGACATGTTTGCCACTGTCCGCGCTGCTTTTGCTTTGTCGATGAACCACGACATTGATTTGTTGGAAGCGCTCGCGCGGATCGATGCTTACCGGGCGGACGGGTTGCTCGCGTTTTCACGCGTGTAGGTGGTGCGTGCGGGGCTATACTTAATGCAATCGTTCAGCCCGCCCCGACATTCGTTGGGAGTGGGCTGGATCTTTTTAGGTGCGTGTTCGGCGCGTGTTGAGCGTCACCAAGCAACCTAGCCCGCCAGTGGCGTAGAGTTTGTGTGTGCTCTCGCGTCGTCGCAATAACTCACCCGGTCCTGACCGCAACCATTCCACCAACCGCAGTCAATCCAACCGCAACGATGCGATCGACCCTGCCGGAATGCGCGCCATCTGGCTACTGCTCGTCGCCGCTTTCGTGTCGATCCTCAACGAAACCACCATGGCGATCGCCATTCCCACCCTGAACAAGACCCTGGGCATCCCACCTGAACAAGGCCAGTGGCTCACCAGCGGATTCATGCTCACCATGGCAGTGGTGATCCCAACCACCGGGTTTCTCATTCAACGCTTCACCACCCGCCAAGTGTTCCTCGCCGCCGCCAGCCTATTCGGTCTGGGAACCGCCGTGTGCATGGTGTCCCACGGCTTCCTCCCTCTGCTGGCCGGCCGCGTCATCCAAGCCTCCGGCACCGGCATCATGATGCCCCTCCTCATGACCACCATGATGGAAGTCGTGCCCTCTCACCAGCGCGGACGCATGATGGGCCGAGTAGGCATGGTCATCTCCCTCGCCCCCGCAATCGGCCCCACCATGTCCGGCATCGTGCTGGACACCCTGGGCTGGCGCTGGCTTTTTGGCATCATCCTGCCTATCGCTATCGTCGCGCTCATCCTGGGCTGGCGCTGGCTCGCCAACCTGGGCGAAACCACCACCGCCCCCATCGACGTGCTCTCCGTGGTGCTGTCCGCGTTCGCTTTTGGGGGGATCGTGTTTGCCCTCAATCAGTTCGCAAAGGGTGGTTCCGCCGCCGAGGTGACCCCACCCGAATCTGCCCCCGGCAGCTCCGGCGGGGGAGAGTTGGGTAGCTTCCTTTCCTCACCACTCGGAACGTGGACGATTCTTGGCGCCAGCCTCCTGATTTTGGTGCTGTTCATTTTGCGACAACTGTCCCTGCAAAAACGCAACGGCGCGCTTTTGGACCTGCGCGTGTTCTTGTCCAGCAACTTCGTGGTCTCCGTGGCCATCATGGCCATCATCGCGCTGTCCATGTTCGGAACGTTCTCGCTCCTACCCCTATACCTGCAATCGGTCGTAGGGTTGAAAGCCACCCAGTCTGGCCTGGTGATGCTGCCAGGCTCAATCCTGATGGGCCTACTGGGTCCACTCATGGGACGCATCTACGACGCCCGAGGCCCTAAGATCCTGCTGATCCCCGGCACGATCTTCGTTGCCGTCGCACTGCTTTCATACTCGACCGTGGGCTCGCAAACCCCCGTGTGGTGGATCGTATCCACGCAGATCGTCATGGCCCTTGGCCTGGCCGGATCCTTCACCCCACTGTTTTCGGCTTCTCTGGGCTCATTGCAACGCCACTTGTACTCGCACGGATCAGCAGTGCTCAACACGTTGCAACAAGTGGCCGGTGCGGCAGGAACCGCGTTGCTCATCGGCATTTACTCGGCCTCACTCCACTCGGGTGCCACCGCCGGACTCACCGTCGTCCAAGCCGGTGAACCGGGAGCACATTCGGCCTTCCGCCTCGCCATGATCATCGCGATGGTAGCCGTGGTGCTGTCGATCTTTGTACGCAAGCCCGAAGAAGACGAAACTCAGCCCCGAGTCGTCAACACGGACGACTAACCGGATCCCCCGCGTCCTGCCCGCGGACCACCTCGGCGGGGGTTACCGCCTGGGCAGTGGCAGGCGAGGGAGGCGTTTGCGGCGAGCAACCAGGTCCACGGCGTGAGCGTCGAGCAGTCGGTCCTCTGCGCTCCTCAGTTTCAGCTGAGGCACCTCGGACGCCCTACGTAGTTCGTTGATGTGAACAAAAATCATGGTGCAGCGGGTGGTTAGCCGGAACTTCATATCGCGCGGGTTCGCAGAACGCACGCGCAGCGAAATGTGTACCGAATGAGGCCCAGTGTGAATGATCCGCCCGTCGACTTCCACAACATCACCAATGTGAACGGGTCCGTGAAAGTGCACGCCACCGGTGTACACGCACACAGTGGATTGGCCAACAAAACTGGTGGACAGGGCCTGCGCACATTCAGTCAGCCAACGCATGACAATGCCACCGTGCGCGTTGCCACCCCAGTTCACGTCTGACGGGTTCGCTAAGAACCGCAGGGTCAGCTCAGGTGTTGTGCCTTCATTACTGAAGGTTTGGGCGAGCGTAACGTCGTGAATCGCTTTGCGCGCTTCGATGCGTTCCAACGCATCCTTTGACAGCTCTTCGTCTTCACGTGTGCGCGGGCGCCACTTAGGGATCTCGACTGGCTTGCGGTCGTCGTCCATGGCCACGAACACCAGAAGACAGTGCGTTGCCAGCGCAAACTCGCCCGTGCGCGGGTTCGCCGATTCCACCGTGACCAACACGTGCATGCTGGTGCGTCCCGTGTAGATGATCCGCGCAGACGCTTCCACTAACTCACCAGGGCGGATGGGCTGTGAGAAGTGCACATTACCCACGTACGCAGTGACGCAATAGCGCCCGCTGTACCCAGCCGCACACGCGAATCCCGCCTTGTCGATCCACTCGAGAACTCGTCCCGCCTGAATGCTTAAGCCGTCTTTTGTTTCATCTGTGGGGGCCGCAAGAAACCGGAGAGTGATGCGGTCGTGCATAGGGGAATCCTCTGACTGTGGATACGGAAGTTCCGACTATTGTGCCACGAGGAGCGCCCGTTCCTAGAGGTGCCCACCCAATCCGGGGCGGCGACCTAGAGGTGCCCACCCAATCCGGGGCGGCCCGCGGTGCCTGTGCCTCGCGCAATCGCCCGACCCATCGAGTCAAACGCCCGCATCCAGCGGCTGGGGCGGTCGCCAGAAATGGTAGGTGGCATCATCACCACAGGGCAGTCCACGTTGTACACCACCCGCGGTGCCAACAGCGGCTGCGTGACGGGGTTGCGAGGCGCATCGAGCACCAACAAGCTGGCGTTCTTACTCACGTTGCGCAACACTCGCGATGTTTCACCTCGGAAAACGTGTACGTCAACCACGGCATCAGGGCCTTCGACGGCTTCTGCACCAAGAACCGAAATCACATCGGCCTTCAGTTTCGCCACTTCCGGTTCCAAGGGCCTGCGGCCGGTAGCCGGCGCCGAGGCGTACGCATTGAACCCGCCCCCAGCGGTAGATGCGCGCACCGCGATCAGTCGACCGCCTCGGGCGCGCACCATATCCATGGCCCACGCCAGCGCTGTGGGCGAATTGGACGTGTCTGACACCCCCACAACCACTACGTATTCGCGGGATTCTTCGGTGACTCCCGTGGCAGGTGGTTCCGTGGTGGGGTCTGGCTGGCCGGCGTTTTCGGCCAGGTTTTCCCCCGCCGAGGTGTTTTCTGCCTGGTTCTGCATGTTTTGTGAGCGAGGGTCGGTGGTCATAGTTTCACCCTTTCATGAAACTTATTTGGGCAGGTGTGAGATCTCGTTTCCATCATCGTCGAATTCGATCAGCGGCGGCGCGATTTCTTCGAGCGACTTACCTTCTGCGTCGACACCCCATACGGCGGCGACTGCGGCACCGATGAGCATGACACCGGTTGCCAGCAGGTATCCCCACATCATGGGTTCGCGCGAGGTTCCGTCACCAATAAGGACACCAAACAAGACGGGTCCCAACGAGCCGGCGATCTGGGCGATCGAGAAGAAGTACGAAATTGCTTGCCCGCGGACTTCCTGAGGGAAGATCTCAGATACTGTCAGGTATCCAGCCGAAGCCCCGGCGGATGCGAAGAAGAACGATACACACCAGAACAGCGTGTGGGTCAGCGGGTTGAGCATGTCGTTGACGAACATGAGTGACGAGACTGCCAATACCACACCGGAGATGCTGTAGCACCCGGCGATCATCTTCCTGCGACCCACCGTGTCAAAGAGCGGGCCAAGCAGTACGGGGCCCAGCAGGTTTCCAAGCGCGAACGGGAAGAAGTACAGCGCGGCCTCTGCGGCTGTCAGGTCATAGAAGTTCTGCAGGACCAGGGAGTACGTGAAGAAGATGGCGTTATAGAGGAAGCTCTGCGTGATCATCAGGGTTGCACCCAACACTGTGCGTGTGGGGTAGAGCTTGAAGAACACCCAGATGAGTTGCTTGAAGTTCAGGCCCTCAGTGCGACGAAGCCAAATGTAATCGTCCTTAGTGCGCTGGGGGAGTTCACGGCCGGAGTCTTTGACCTCCTGCTCAATGGCTTGCACGATCCTTTCGCCCTCTTCTTCACGACCGTGCTTGGCCAGCCACCGCGGGCTTTCCGGAATGTGACGGCGCAGGTAAATGATTCCCAGACCCAGGATTGGGCCCACAAGGAACGCGAGACGCCAACCAATGTTTTGGTCGAAGTACCCCTCGTTGAGGAACACGCTACTTACCGCAGCGCCAATACCCGCACCCAACCAATACGTTCCGTTAATCGCGAGGTCAACGCGTCCGCGTTGTTTGCCGGGGATCAGTTCGTCGATCGCGGAGTTCACAGCGGAGTACTCACCGCCGATTCCCATACCGGCGATGAACCGGAAAATATAGAAGAACCACGGTGCTGGGGAAGCCGCACAGATCAGTGATGCGATTAGGTACAAGAACAGCGTGAGTACGAACATTTTCTTGCGACCCAGCGTGTCGGTGAGTCGCCCAAACAGGAGCGCTCCTGTGACCTGGCCAAGCAGGTAGATGGTCGCAGCGAATGTGACCTGCAACGTGGTCATGTTGAGCGAGGACTCGAAACCTCCGGCTGCAACAATCTGGACTTCAACGCCGTCAAGAATCCATGCGGTACCCAAGCCGACGATGACCATCCAGTGGAACCGTGACCACGGCATATCGTGCATGCGGATGGGGATGCTGGTCTTGATTGGCTTGTCGGTCGCTGACTGCGCTGTCGACATGCGATCACCTTCTGCTGACTTCTCAGATGGGAGTGTTCGGTTGTGTTCGTCGCGTCATCAGATTACGGCTGTGTACGCGACGAAGTGATTTCTAGATATAGCACGTAAAACTCAACAAGAACGTGATCAGTTACACATTCGAGTTAGGGACTCAATCAAAGCACCCAACTAATGCCAGCCAGATGGGTTGTAGCGAGGGGTCACGTGCTGTGAAGTCGCTACAACCCACCTTTTTGGCTAGTACGTTTCGATGGGGAACGTGTACAGCGACTCAAACGCTGGTGCGCTCCCATTAGACGTCACATAATGGGACATGATCTGGTAGCACGTGGCCATGGAAACAACTAGACGTTCAGGGTTATCTCCAAAGCCGGTGAGCTGGTGAGGCATGGCTGCTTCAGCCATAAATCCGCCGTCCTGACGCTTGCATTGCGTGAAGCGCGATGGGTCTTGGACATTCTCCACGATCAGGAATTCGTCGTGCTGCAGACCCTGAATCAAATCCATGATCTGCGACGCGCTTGCGAGCTGGTAGAAGTTTTGTGTGTCGAACGTGTAGACCCACTTGCTCTCAAGAGGTTGCTCTTCCCATGCCTCAAAGCTGTGAAACATGGGCGTGGATTGGTGAATTGGCTGATTCTTCTGTGCTGGCATGGTGACTCCAAT
This sequence comes from Brevibacterium sp. ACRRH, assembly GCF_022346365.1. NCBI lineage: Bacteria > Bacillati > Actinomycetota > Actinomycetes > Micrococcales > Brevibacteriaceae > Brevibacterium > Brevibacterium sp. ACRRH. The sequence continues at coordinate 59,077 of NZ_JAKRMN010000002.1, read as the reverse complement.
CAAGTCCGTGGCCTTCGGGTTAAAGGCCATCACCTTTACATGTGGGATCTAAACACGAGGCACTGACGCAGTTTTTCACACCACCCACCGCGCGAATCGCTGTTCAACCCTTCGAATGCTGTGTTAACTCATCCCTCGCGGCAACAAAAGTGCTGATCAGTTGGTCAATTGCAGAGTCCGGGGTGTCCCACGCGGTCATGAGTCGAATTCCGTTTTCCACAAACGGCCACGCATAAAAAATTACACCTTGCGACAGCACGCGCTCCACTAACTCAGGCTCAATACTTGCGATCACTGCATTTGCCTGCGTCTGCACCGGCACGCTGAAACCGGCCTCAATGAGGCCGGTGGCCAACTTCGCCGCCTGCGCATTCGCGTGCTCGGCGTTGCGCAACCATAGATCCCCATCGAACAGGGCCAGCAACTGCGCTGAAACGAACCGCGCCTTCGACGGCAACTGCAACAGCGACTTATTCAGATACTGAATCCCTGACACCGCCTCGGGATTGCGCACCACGACCGCCTCCGCGCCCAACGCGCCGTTCTTCGTCGCGCCTAAAGAGATGACATCAGCGCCGCGGGTCAATTCTTCCAAATCCGCCCCCGTGGCGGCCGCCGCGCATGCAAGCCGCGCGCCGTCAAGGTGAACTGACAAGCCCGAGGTGTGGGCCGCCTCGGCGATGGCCCGGAACTCCTCCACCTGGTAGACGGTGCCCAACTCAGTGGAGTTAGACACGCTGACCGAGGTCGTTTGGGCTTCGTGTACGAAATCGCGGCAGGAGAGTGCGTCGGCGACTGTTTCGGGAGTCAACTTGCCATTCACAGCAGGCGCCGGTTTGACCTTGATACCAATTGTGGACTCCGGAGCGGCGGTTTCATCAGTGTTGATGTGTGCTGAGGGCGCCGCGATTACATGCCCCCACCTGGGGTTGAGTGCGGCAAGCGAAACGACGTTTGCGCCAGTGCCGTTAAACACGGGGAAAATGAGGGCGTCGGCCCCAAAAGTTTCACGGGCCCATTCGCGTAAACGCTCTGTGTATGGGTCGTCTCCATAGCCGGGCACGTGTCCGCCCGAGGCCATACTTAAGGCATCGAGCACCTCCGGATGCGCACCCGCATAATTATCCGACCCAAAATGAACGAGGTCGCTGTTGTGCAGTTGTTTCACGGGTTTCCTCCTCGTGAGTTGAGCGGTGCAGCATCCCTGCTTTAGTGCAGGTGCAGAACAACTGTAGCGATCGTGAAATAAATGATGAGACCCGTTGCGTCACAAAAAGTCGAAATAAAGGGGTTTGAGAAAACGGCCGGGTCGGCGCCTACTTTCTTCGCCAAGATGGGCATGAGCCCGCCCACGGACGCGGCCATCGTGCAGATACACAACAGGGTGAGCCCAATGACGGAACCCAGCTGGAACCCGTAAATGAGACCCGAGATCAGGAACCCTAGACTTCCCAGCACCAATCCCAGAGAGGCGCCAACGCGAACCTCGCGCCACATCACCATCATCAAGTCACGCACACGCACTTCACCAACCGCCAGTGCGCGGGTCACCGTGGTTGCAGCTTGGTTGCCAGCATTACCTCCGGTTCCCGTGAGCAATGGGATGAACAGGGCGAGGGCCACAACCTGTGACAGTCGATCCTCATACAGGTCAAGAACCTGCACGGTCAGAACGGCTGAAACAGCCAACACCAACAACCACACAATGCGACTCTTGACGATCTGCAAGATGGTCGAGGACATGTAGGAACGGTCCAGAGGTTCCGAACCAGATCCACGAGCGGCGTCCTCGGCGTCTTCTTCATCGACGATGTCGAGAACGTCATCCATGGTGAGAATGCCTAATAGGCGATTCTCGGCATCAACAACAGGCATCGCAATGAGCCGCTGATCCAGAAAGCTACGCGCTGCATCTTCACGGTCGGTCATGGCTTCAACAGACGACGGTTCGCGCATCAGTTCAGTCACTGGTGTATCAGGTGAAGCCCCCACCAACGTACGGAGGGACACGACGCCTACCAGGTTGCGACCTCGGGCAAGGACGGGTAGGAGGTAGACGGTTTCTGGTTCCTCAATGCGTTCACGTACAACTTCTAAGGCGCGTGCGGCGTCCCAGTCTTCGTGTAGCGACAGGACTTCCGGTGACATGTAGCGGCCGATCGCGTCACGCGGGTATCCCAAGACGATCGACGTTTTGGTGCGCTCGTCGTGAGACAGGCCCTTCATCATGGACTTGACGACGATTGCAGGGAGTTCGCCGAAAAGTTCCGCGCGGTCGTCCGGGTCGAGGCCCTCGATGATCTCTGCTACGTCTGGCCCGCGGAGTGCTTGGATGAGGTCGGCTTGATAGCTGGGTGGGAGGTTTTCAAAAACGGTGAGGGCTTCGTCCTTCTTAAGGACCCGGAAAAGCACTGCCGACTGGACGATGGGACGGTTGCTGACTAGACGTGTGAGTTCGTGGGTGGGGATTTGTTTTGCCAGATGATTAATGACATCGAGATGCACCGAATCCAGGTGCGAACTTGCAAGTTCGTCTTCGAGTTGCTCAATTGCGGCGTGCATTTCAACAGTCATGCTGGCTCCTCCCACTGGACAACACTTATCTTAAGCGCCAGCGGGCAGCTTGCGGAGAGGGGTCAAAACTGATTCATATAAATGGATTGCTATGCGTTGATATGTGTGGCAGAATAGAGGCACAAGAACAGCTCGCCCGAGCGGACTCATCAAGGAGGCAGTCATGACCGCTGGAACCGAACACAAGCAGGCAGAACACACCGTTGAAGACCACAAGCACGGTGAAAACTGTGGCCACGAAGCCGTTCAGCACGGTGACCACGTTGACTACGTTCACGAAGGTCACCGCCACGCAGAACACGAAGGTCACTACGACGAGCACTGATCAGTGGTGCTGGTGAGGTGGCGCTGATTGACCGGCGTTAACAAACCAGCACTGATCTTTAAGTGAAAGCTCGAGCCCGGCACGTGATGTGTCGGGCTTGAGCTTTTTGGCTTGCGCTTTTTCGTTGGGTGAAACGGGGCAAAACGATCAATACGGCGCAATATATTGCGTAGTTTTGCTCGTTTTGCGCCGTGCGGCGGGTAGCCTGGGATCACCGAACGAAAAGCGAACGTTCTAACAATCGATTTTCAAAGACGAATAAACGAGTCACGGGACGCTTGCTCTTGCTGGCAAAGTTGCTGGTAGAACTGCTAGGTACGAGACCAGCAGGCCCTGCTCGCAGGCTGTGTTCAGCAGGGTGAGTTTCCCAGTTAGGATGCACTGTGAATCACGCTCCACACACGCAGGGCGACCCCCAACTGGACCCAACCGATTTGGTCAACCCGGCCAACAGCGAACTGGCCGAGTTGGCGAACAAGGCAGTTGACCGGGTGCGACGCTGGTTGCGCTTGTCCACCGCAAAGTCGGCAAGGTCAGCAGGGCACGCGAAGTCAGCAAGGCGCGCGAAGTCTGCACCACCTCGGAACGCAAGCGTCCAATCGGTCAAACAAGAGCAACGCTTGGCAGCTGTGTTGTCTGACCCTAACGGTTTGCCTTTCACCAGTGGTTTTGTGGACCGGGTCATTCGAATCGAAGACACCAAAGCGGCGGCACGTGCGCTCACTGAAGTGGCTCGCCTGACCCCAGAGAGCATGTCGCTTGCGGACCGCGCGCAGATCCAAGCGGGTGCCACGCTCGCTACGTCCATGCCCGATCTCGTTATCCCGGCTGCGCGCGCTCGCCTGCGCACGATGGTGGGACACATGGTGGTCGATGCGCGTCCTGAGCAATTCGGCAAAACCGTAGCGATGCTCAAACGTGGTGGCCACCGGCTCAACATCAACCTGCTGGGAGAAGCAGTCCTAGGTGAAGAAGAAGCCGACAACCACTTAGAACAGACTCACGATCTGCTGGCCCGCGACGATGTGGACTACGTGTCCATTAAGGTGTCGTCCGTGGCCAGCCGCATCAACATGTGGTCCTATGACGAAACGGTCACCTACGTTGTGGACCGTTTGCGTCCGCTGTACCGTCAGGCACTGGAGCAGGCGGGGAGTGAAGAACAAGCGGCTCGCGGCGCTAAGTTCATCAACCTCGATATGGAGGAGTACAACGACCTCAACCTCACCATCGACGTGTTCATGCGCCTGCTGTCGGAAGAAGAGTTCCACCAGTTGTCAGCCGGGATCGTCATTCAGGCGTACCTCCCAGATGCCCTGCCTGCAATCCAACGGCTGAGCGAATTTGCCCGCTCACGTGTTGAGGCTGGTGACGCGGAAATCAAGGTGCGCCTGGTCAAGGGCGCGAACCTGGCCATGGAGCGGGTTCACGCCGAACTCGCCAACTGGCCGCTTACCGTCAATCCCACCAAGCAGGCCACCGACGCCAACTACAAACGCATCCTCCACTGGGTGCTCACTGCTGACAACACCGCGGGTCTGCGCATGGGTGTTGCCGGCCACAACCTGTTCGACATCGCGTTCGCGCATGAGCTCAGCGCGGCTCGGGGGCTCACGGACCGCGTTGAGTTTGAGATGTTGCAGGGAATGGCCACCAAGCAGGCCGAGGTGATCTCGGCTGACGTGGGAGACCTGTTGCTGTACGTGCCGGCAGTGCATCCCGATCAGTTTGACGCCGCCGTGAGCTACTTGGTGCGCAGGCTTGAAGAAAATACTTCGCCACAGAACTTCATGGCCTCAATTTTTGAGATCGCCAACGGTAGCCCCGCCTTCCAGACAGAGGAGGCGAGGTTCCGTGCGTCTGTCAACGACCTCGGCGAGTTGCTGGCCACTGGTGAGCCGCCCACCCCCAACCGCACACAGGACCGGGGGCGAGAAGCCCGTGCCGGTGGCAGCGAGACCGATACCAGCCGCGCTGGGGCTAGCCCAGCTCACACCAACCCCGCCAGCACCAACTCAACCGACTTCCGCAACGAACCCGACACCGACATTTCTCTGCCAGCTAACCAAGCATGGGTGCAGGATTTCATGGAGAAGTCGAGTGCGCCAGGCTGGCTGGAAGACCAGCCGCAAGCCCAACCTTTCACCTCAGTTGAGGACGTCAACCGGTGCGTTGAAACCGCCCGCGACCAGCACGAATGGCGTTCCATGAGCGCTACAGACCGGCTAGCAGTCTTGGATCGGGCAGCAGATATTTTCGCTACCAAACGCGGGCAATTCTTAAGCGTCATGGCGCATGAAGCGGGCAAGACCTTGGCGCAGTCAGACCCCGAGGTCTCCGAAGCGATCGACTTCATCCGCTACTACGCAAGGCAGGCGTGCGAACTCGAACGTATCCAGGAACGCGACGGCGTGCACTTTGAAGCAGACCGGGTGATCGTTGTGACTCCGCCGTGGAACTTCCCTGTGGCGATTCCTACGGGAGGTGCGGTTGCAGCGTTGGCTGTGGGCGCCTCGGCGATCCTGAAACCGGCCGGGGCAGTTGCGCGGTGCGGCGCCTTGATTGCTGAATGCCTGTGGGAGGCCGGGGTGCCCAAGTCCGCGCTCCAGTTGGCGCCGTCGATGGAGGGCGACTTGGGGCGGGCGCTGATTGGGCACGAGGCGGTGGACCGGGTGATTCTGACGGGCGCCTCGGAAACCGCGCAGCTGTTTAAATCGTTCCGGCCTGGTTTGCAGGTCAACGCGGAAACCAGTGGGAAGAACGCGATCGTGATTACCCCGTCTGCCGACCGTGACTTGGCCGTGGCCGACCTTGTGTATTCCGCATTTGGGCATGCGGGGCAGAAATGTTCGGCAGCCTCGTTGGGAATCATGGTGGGTTCGGTTTTTGAGTCCGAGCGTTACCGGAAGCAACTGGTCGACGCCGCGAAGTCGCTGGTGGTGGACGTGCCCACGAATCTGCGTGCGGAAATGGGGCCGCTGGCGGTTGACGCGTCTGAAAAGCTCCTGCGCGCGCTCACCCAGCTGGAGGAGGGTGAGGAGTGGCTGGTCGAGCCGCGGCAGTTGGACGACTCGGGGCGCCTGTGGTCGCCGGGTGTGAAAACTGGTGTGAAGTCGGGGTCGTTCTTTCACCTCACCGAATGCTTTGGCCCGGTGCTGGGGCTCATACGCGCCGACTCGCTGGACCACGCGATCGAGCTGCAGAACGCCGTGGACTACGGGCTTACGGCCGGTATTCACTCCTTGGACACTGCCGAGGTTGAAACGTGGCTGGACCGTGTGGATGCGGGCAACCTGTACGTCAACCGGTCAATCACGGGCGCCATTGTGGAACGGCAACCCTTTGGCGGGTGGAAGAAATCCACAGTGGGACTCGGTTCCAAGGCCGGGGGCCCCAACTACCTCATGATGCTAGGCGCGTGGACAGACGGGGCGGCGGCGACCTCGGCGTGGGTAGACCGGGCGCTGGAAAGCGACCGGGAGGCATGGGACACCGAGTTTGGCGTGGCGCACGACCCCAACGGTTTTGAAGCCGAGGCGAACATTCTGCGGTACCGTCCCTGCCCCGTGATCGTGCGGGTGGGTGCGGGGGCTGTAGCCGAGGTGCCTGAGTTGGAAGCGCGCATGCGTCGGTGTGCGCTCGCGGCTGCGAGGGTGGGTGCGCCCATCGAGTGGTCAGTGGATGAGGACGTGCTCCCGCAGGTCAAGGGTGTCATTGAGGAACTTCGCGCGGAAGCCGGTGAAGGTCTGATGGCGCCCGAGGTGGACGTCAGCGACGCTGCGGCGTTCGCTTCGCGGTTGGATTCCGTGAGTGACCCGATGGGTGTGCGCGTGCGAATGATTGGTGACGTGCCGCGGGAGCTGGTTGAGGTGGCGGCGCGTCACATCAACGTCACGCTGATTACCGAACCGGTGACCGTGAGCGGCCGGGTGGAGCAGCGGTATTACGTGCGTGAGCAGGCGGTGTCGATGACCATGCACAGGTTCGGGAACCCGGACCGCGAGTTCCAGGAGCTAGCCAAGCGACTGAGGTAGCGTGTTACTTTTCGTCGTCTGACTGGGGCTGCGTTTCGGTGACTGCGATGAGGCGGTTGCCCCCGTCTGCCTTGGTCAGGGCTTCGCTTACCGCGATGAGGCGACGGTCACGGGCCGTTTTTGACTCTTGTGTTGCCGTGGTGCCGTAGGACTCTTCGACGGCTTCGACAACGGGGGTGTAGGAGTCGTCGCCGAACGTGGTGGCTTCGGTGTCGAAGGAGTCAAAGGTGGACAGAACGTGGTCCACTAGGCCACGGAAGCCGTGGTCGGAGCCTTGGTGGAATGCCTCGAAGGGACCCACGGATGCCCAGCGCACGCCCACTGAGTTGCGCACCGCGGTGTCCAGCTGGGCGGGGCTCACGATTCCCTGTTTGACCAGGTAGGAAGCTTCTTTCATGATTGCCCACTGCAGGCGGTTGATGACGAAGCCGGGGATTTCGCGGTTGAGCCGGACCGGCACTTTGCCCAGTTGTGTGTAGAAATCGGTGACGGTGTTGAGCACGTCCTCCGAGGTGTGCTCGTTAGGCACGATTTCAACCAGGGGCAGGAGCTCTGGCGGGTTGAAGGGGTGGGCGATGAGGATGCGGGCGGCCACGTCAGCGGGTAGGTCCTGTGCCACGACGGATGATGGGATGCCCGAGGACGAAGAAGCGAAGATCGTGGTGTCTTTGGCTGCCTGCGTCATGGTTGCGTACAGGTCTTTTTTGATCTGTTCGCGTTCGGGGCCGGACTCTTGAACGAGGTCGGCGTCTTTGACCGCTTCCTCGAGGGGTGCGGTTGCGAGGTGCGTATCTTCGGGGAGTTCTTCGTTGATCTGGGAGATGAGTTGGTCGAGGTCGTCACGAACATCCGAGACCGTGACCTCAAGCCTGTTTTTAGCGAATAAACGTGCCCACGATTGACCTATAACTCCGAAACCTACAATAGCGACTTTCTTCACAAGAACTCCTTTAGAGGTGGGGGAGAGGCCTGGCCTATGCGCCGAACCCGCCTGTATGAGCGACTTACGCAACTGGGCCGTAGAGCCCCGAGGTTATGCTTCCCGCTGTACCAGGGGTACTTCTACTGTAAACCTGAAGTGAGTGGCTGGCCGCTTCTTCGGGTACATGCGCAACGCAAAGAATCGGCCCGAATCGTGGTCGAAGGTTTACGGCGCTGGCGCTCTCGAGGCTAATGCAATCGCGTCTGTTGCTTCTAATAGTTGCTCTTCGCTTAGAACTCCCACGGTTAGGCGAATGAACGGTTGTTTATGACTAATTCGAGTGAGTTCTGAAGTCGTTACTGCATACCCATGAGTTGCCAGGACAAGCTGTGATCGTGCGTCACTCGGGACGGGAACCGACATCACTAAACCGTCGTGAGATAGGGGAGAGACGCCTCTTTCAGCGAGTGCACGAGCTAGTAGCGTCCTACGCCGTTTATACGTTTCACGCGCTACAGCAACCGTATGCATTGACTCCTTATCGGTGATCAGATGCGCCAGACTGTTCTGGAGGATTCGGCTCACCCAACCAGCTCCAAATTTCAATGTCTCGCGTGCTAACTCAATGGGGCGGGGGTTGGCGCTACCCATGATGCCGATCCGCAAATCAGGTCCGTATGCCTTTGAAAAGCTTCGGATAAGGATCGTCTGCTGGGGGAGGAAATTTCCTAAGCTTAATAGAGGATTTTCTGAAATGTCGCCGGCCCCATCGTCCTCGATGACGATGGCTTCATGCTTTTTGAGTATAGACACGAGCTCCTCGCGACGATTGCTTGTCATAGAAACGCCAAGAAGAGAACTGCATCGAGGCTCGTAAATAAATCCAGCCACTCCAGTATTCAGCGCTTGTTCAAGAGATGAAGGTGAAGGTCCGTGTTCGTCAGTTTCTACAGGGACAGGACGTAGCCCACAACGGTCAAGAATGTCAAGAATTCGCGGCGGTGCTGGGTCTGCTACAGCGTATTTTTCACCAGGCGACGAAATGCCTTGTAGAAGAAGGTGAAGTCCTTCGAAACCGCCACTCACTGCAAGCCATTGCTGTGCTTTGAAAGGCCAGTGTGGTTCGATAGCTGTCTGAAGAGCCGGGGTAATAGCTTGTCGTGTATAACTGTGGAGTTCCGGATCAATATTTAAAGCGTATGCAAATGCCTTACGTAAGTCAGGCAAAAGCTGTGGGTCAGGGCTTGCGTACGTCATGTCAACCGCACCGTCTGGGAGATAGCTCGATAAGAAGTCAAACCTTCGTGGGCCAACCCGGGGAGCAGCGGATGAGACCCAGGAACCTTGTCTCCCGGTTCCATCGATGTAGCCCCTCGAACGCAGATTCTTCCAGGCTGCCGATACCGTCGCACTACTTACGTGCAACTCACGCGCCAAGTCACGTACTTTCGGGAGGCGCGTGCCCGTGGTGATTTCTCCACTGCGGATAAGTTTCACGACAGTTGCCGAAATCCCACTGGCAGATGCTTCCACGAGTGAAGCGGCAATTTCTATAGCTGTGATGTTGTCTTGGTGCATTCAAGGCTCCTTTTGTTCAGAATCAATATTAATCATTGTTTTTCTTGTGTGCTGAACTTAATGTTGTCGCAATCACACTTTCAGGTGAACGTCGGATGAGAGGAGCCGCGAGTTGGGGTCTGTAGCGATTGGTACTCGTCAATGGGATCATGTGTTCCCCATTGCGATGGGGGATATAGCACCTGTAGCGGGACATGAAGTAAGTCTTGCTCGGTTAGAGCAGACCCCAAACTTGTGGACTGACTCGCAGTTTGATGCTGGCGAGACTTCGTTGAGCAAGTATGTGCGCCGCAGAGCTGAAGGCGATGACAGAGTAATTGGGCTTCCAATTTTCGTGATGCGTGGGTTCCGTCATCGTTGCATAATCGTACGTTCGTCATCGGACGCGTATAGCTTGGGTGATTTAGCAGGTGCGCGCATTGGTGTAACCGGGTGGCCAGACTCGGGAAACACATGGACACGAGCGCTTCTCTCTGAGGCAAACGTCTCCCTTGCTGAGATTCGGTGGACGGTCGGGAGGCTGACGAAAGACCATCCGATTGTCGATCGGTTCGATGGTGTGGTGCCTGGTGCAAGTTTCTCAGTGGCCGCAGATGAGAAACCGATGGTCGAAGCGTTGATTGATGGCGAACTTGATGCGGTTTTCAGTCCGTTCCTGCCACCTAATTTTTCGTCTCCTAACAGCCAAATGCGTCTGCTCTTTGAAAGTGTTGTAGACGAAGAAAAGCAGTTCCTGGAAGAGAAGCGTTACATTCCGGGAATACACATTCTCGGGGTTCGTTCGGAACTGTTGAAGTCTTCACCTCATGTTGCCAATGAGCTTGGCCGGATGTTTAGAGAGTCAGCGCACATTGCTCTGAAGCGTCATCGCAAGCTCCAGGACGTGACACCGTGGCTTAATCAAGCAATCGATCTCTTTGATGACACCGGAACTACAGATCCGAATCCCACTGGACTAGCTGCAAACACCCGCATGCTGTCGGACTTCATCAGTCATTTGAAAACGCAAGGGATTGTTGATGAGACTCCGCCTTTATCTGAACTTTTTCCATACGGCTTAGATGAGGAGTTTGAAGAAAAATGACTTCACTGTCCGAAAACGTGCTACGAGCAGCTGTTGGTCAGTTTCCAGTAGTAGAAGATTGGGAAGCTAATGCTTCTGTAGCTGGTCGGCTCATCGATGAAGCTGAACGTGACGGTGTTCAACTTCTCGTGTTGCCAGAAGGCATAATGACACGATTCATTGACCGTAAAGAGAAGATCCGGGAAGCAGCGCAGGCGCTTAATGGTCCTTTTGTTGAGGCGATGCGCGAGCACAGCCGTGACAAGAACGTGACGGTTATTTTTGGTGTGCATGAACTCTCAGATGACCCACGACCCTTTAACACGCTCGTGGTTTTGCGCGACGGACAAGTGATCGAGGTCTATAGGAAACTGCATCTTTATGACGCATTCGAAGCAGTTGAGTCTGACAACGTTCGACCAGGAAACGAACGCGCGCCAATTATCTCGGTCGCTGGCTTTGCTGTTGGTTTAATGACGTGTTACGACGTGCGCTTTCCCGAACAGGCCCGAGACCTTGCAGATCGGGGCGCAGAAGTTATAGCTCTTCCCGCTGCTTGGGCTGCGGGGCGGACTAAAGAGTTCCAGTGGTCAACCCTTGTTTCAGCGAGAGCGCTCGACGCGACTGTTTTTGTTGTGGCCTCCGATGAATCAGGGCCCTCATGCGTGGGTGCTTCAAAGATTGTCGACCCGTTAGGTTCGTCGCTTGCAGCATGCACAGAGGTCACCAGTCTGGCTGTTGCAGAACTTCGCAAACAACACCTTAATGACGTTCGTACAAAACTTCCGGTACTTCAGCACCGGCGATTTTCTTTATCTTTCACACCTACAGAGATGAATTGCCGCGACTAGGCAATAAGGGAAGGAAGTAAGTCATGACTACAAACACGAAGCCACGTAAATCCATCTGGAAGACACTTTCAATAGCTGCCACGTTCGCTTTAATAGCAGGCTGCACGGTCGACGAGTCAAAGCTGAATTCGTCTGATGCGGACAAGAACACGGGTGGTGAAATTCAGAAGCAAGAAGTGAATGAAGAGCTTCGCAATCAGCTTCCTGAGGACATCTTGGAAGCAGGTTCGATTACGTCAGTGAATACCGGGTCATTCCCGCCCTACACAATTGTGGATGGCGAAAACAAAGTAACCGGAGCAAGTGCTGACTTGGCCGAGGCAATGGGGCAAATGCTTGATGTGAAAATTAACCACAAAACGATTGACGGATTAGCCAGTGTACTCACGGGTATGGAAGCTGGACGTTACGACCTGAGCATTGGTCCAACTGGTGATTTCCCGAAAAGGCAAGAACAAGCAACGTTTATCGACTGGGTTCAGGAGTATGTCGTTTTTGCGGTTCAGAAAGGTAACCCAAGCGATATCGACGGCCTGGATACTACATGCGGAGCGAAAATCGCCGTACAGGCTGGTGGATCTGCGGAAGCAGTCATTAAAGAACAGGCCTCTAAGTGCGAAAGTGACGGAAAGGAAAAGGTTGAAGTTCAGTCCTACAAGGACCAGCCGAGCGCAATCCTTTCTGTGCAGTCTGGCCGTGCCGATGCATTCTTCTCGTCAAGAGCACCACTGACGTACTTTGTCAATGAGTCAGGTGGAAAGCTTGAACTTGTAGGAACAGAGTCCCAGAACGGTTTTGATGACCTGTATCAGGGGATTATGGTTCCGAAGGATTCGGAACTTACTGACGTCATCCTGGAGTGTCTTGAAGAGCTTCACGAAAACGGCACGTATGACGCAATTATGGACAAATGGGATCTCGACGCAAACAAGCTCGACACCCCTGGCATTAACTTGGCGAAGTAATGATGACTGATAAGTCGACACCTTTAGATATAAGTAATGCCCGAAGAAAGCAACATCCTTGGCAGATCGTTGGTGCAGTTGTCGCGTTAGTCCTCGCGGCTCAGGTCATCTACCTACTGTTCACAACCCCAAACTTCGGATGGGATGTTGTTGCGCTGTATCTGTTCGAAAAATCCATCATGCGCGGTCTGGGAGTGACATTACTCTTGACCGTGATTGCGATGACGATCGGTATTCTTCTGGGTATCGTTCTTGCTCTCTGCAGAATGTCAAATAACCCAGTGTTGAAGCCACTTGCAGCTTTTTACATTTGGTTTTTTCGTGGAACACCAACACTTATCCAGCTGATCTTTTTCTACAACTTGTCAGCTCTCTTCCCGGTTCTTGCCATTGGAGTGCCTTTTGGCGGTCCGACGTTTGCCGAAGCGCCTACCAATAGGATTGTCACAGCGTTTTTGGCTGCAATTCTTTGTCTGGGGTTGAATGAAGCAGCTTTAATGGCTGAAATTATTCGAGGTGGCTTGCTGTCGGTCAAGAAGGGTCAGCGTGAGGCCGCTGCTGCGCTAGGGATGTCACCATTCAGAAGCTTTCGCAGGATTATTCTGCCTCAAGCAATGCGTTTCATCATCCCACCTACGGGCAACCAAGTTATTTCTATGGTGAAAAGCACTGCTCTGGTGAGCGTGATTGCACTTGCAGACCTTCTGTACTCAGCGCAAGCAATTTACAACCGTACGTTCCAGACAATCCCGCTGCTAATCGTCGCGTGTATTTGGTACCTGGTGGTGACTTCTATTTTGAATGTTGGTCAGCACTACATTGAGCGCCATTACGGTAAATCAGACCTACCGAAGTCCGCGTCAGGTTGGCAATCTTCTTTCGGTCGTATCTTTAGTAGAAATAAGGAGAAAGCGGTCGATGCCTAACAGTTTGAAATCACGCGAATCCGCCAAATCTAGTAAAGCGGCCCCAGTTCTATCTGTCATAGATGTTCAGAAGAGCTTCGGCGACGCAACGGTCCTGAAGGGAATAAACCTCGAAGTCGCCGAGGGCGAATCTGTTGTCATACTTGGCCCTTCTGGGTCAGGTAAGTCTACGTTTCTCCGTTGCATAAATCTTCTGGAACAACCAGATGGGGGACGAATTCTCGTAAATGGAGAAGACGTCGGTTATGCGGTTAAGAATGGTCGCCTACACGAACTTTCGCCACGTGAACTAGCTCGCCGACGTGCTCGCATTGGCATGGTGTTTCAGCAGTTTAATCTGTTCTCACACATGACAGTGGCCCAGAATATTACTGAGGGCCCTGTGGGTGTTTTAGGACAAAAGAGAAGCACTGCAAACAAGCGGGCTTCAGAACTACTTGAAATGGTAGGCCTTGCAGGGCGTGAGGATGCTTATCCCGAACAACTTTCTGGAGGACAGCAACAGCGCGTAGCGATTGCTAGAGCTTTAGCGATGGACCCTGCCTTGGTGCTGTTCGATGAACCAACGTCTGCACTTGACCCTGAGCTCGTCGGTGAAGTTTTAAGCACAATGCGCGCGCTCGCGGAGGGCGGGCTGACGATGGTTGTCGTTACTCACGAGATATCCTTCGCTCGCGAAGCAGCTGACCGCGTGGTCTTTATCGACGGTGGCATAATCGTTGAGCAAGGACCCCCGGAGGAAGTTATTGACAATCCGCAACATGCACGGACAAGAGAGTTCCTGAAGCGGTTCTTATAACGGGAACATCTGAGCAATGGTGAAGGGCGCCATGGTAAACACCATGGCGCCCTTTAGCGTGTTTACCTACCGCACGCATCGCCTCGCCAGGGGTACTTCCACTCTACGCCCTGAGAAATGCGAAGAGGAGCATGTGATTTTCGTGCTACTGTAGGTAAGCCTTACCTAAGTAGGTAAGTAGTTAGTTAGCTAAATGCTTGCTCGTGCGAGCCTTCCGGCTCGTGCACTCGCATTCTCGAGTTCGGATCTCAATGTTTCTAGCGTCACTTTTAATTGGGTTGCGCGAAGGCCTCGAAGCCTCGCTCATCATCGGCATCCTGATTGCATACCTAGGCAAACTTGGTCGTCGCGAAGCCATCCGCCACATGTGGAGCGGGGTGGCTATCGCTGTCGTACTCACTGCAGTAATAGGCGCAGTCAGCACGTTTGGACGCTCCCGCTTGTCGTTTAAGACCCAAGAGATTATCGGCGGATCAATGTCGATCCTGGCAGTCATCATGATCACCGGAATGATCTTCTGGATGATGAGCGCAGGCAAGAAAATGAAAGCAGCACTCGAAGGTGACATCGAAAAGGTGCGCGCCCGCCGCATGAGCGTAGGCTTCGCAGTCTTCGCCGTGGCATTCGTTTCCGTAGCCCGTGAAGGAATTGAAACCACGATCATTTTGTGGGGGTGGGTCAATAACCCACTCGCCATTATTGGAGCACTCGTAGGTGTCATTCTTGCGGTCGCGCTCGGCTGGGCACTGTTCAAAGGACTCATTTGCTTCAACCTGAGCACCTTCTTCACGTGGTCAGGAGCCGCCCTCATCGTGGTCGCCGGTGGAGTGCTGGCATACGGCATCCATGACCTGCAAGAAGCCGCCGTGCTCCCAGGGCCATTTTCGGGAGCACCCATCACCCCCACACACCCGCGCACCGGCGAAGTGCTCACCGGGTTCTTCACCTACCCGTTCTGGGGAGCGGCCTTCCCGTTCGGTTGGGCGTTCAACGTCTCCGATGTGATCGACCCGTCCGGAGTGCTCGCCACCTTCTTAAAAGGAACGGTCGGTTTTGTTCCGCAAATGTCATGGCTCGAAGTGCTCGCATGGTTCGTCTACATGGCCGTTGTGATTCCTGCGTTCATTCGACGAGTCCGCGAAAACAAGCCATCTTCCACGAACTGAGCCAATCTACCCATCTTTGACCAGCAAGGAGAAAACCATGAAAAAGATAGTCCGCATGTCTGCAGTGCCTGTTCTAGCACTCGCTGTCACAGCCCTAGCCGCATGTGAACCCAACGCAACCGACGGCGCACTTAACGTAAAAGCAACGAACACAGAATGCGCAGTGTCAGCCGACACCGCTGAGTCGGGAACCCGCGAATTCACCATTAAAAACGAGGGCGACATCGTCACCGAGTTTTATCTGTTGGGCGAAGACGGCCTGCGCATTGTCGCGGAAAAGGAAAACATTGCACCTGGTTCAGAAGCGACGCTGTCCGTTTCGTTGCAACCAGGCACATACTTCACCGCGTGCAAACCTGGATTACGCGGAGAGAACGTCGGTGAAGCTCAATTTACGGTCACCGGTGAACCCGTCGAAGTCTCCGGCGAAGACAAAGAACTCTTCGACAAAGCGGTCAAAGACTACATCGCGTTCGTGAAGAACGAAGTCGCCGAACTTGAACCAAAAGTGGGCGAATTCGCTGATGCTTACGCAAAGGGCGACGACGAACAAGCGCGGAAACTGTACGCCACAACCCGCACACACTACGAACGCATCGAACCGATTGCTGAGGCTTTGGGCGTGCTCGACCCCCGCATCGACTACCGTGAAGTGGACTATCTTGCGGAAGCGGATTCCCTGAGGAAAGACGACCCAACCTTCACCGAATGGTTGGGCTTCCACCGAATGGAAAAGGACCTCTTCCCACCCAAGAAGGGCGACAAGAACGCAGATGGTGCTGATGCATTCGACGGGTGGAAGCCGTCCAGCCCCGAAGACCGGAAACGAATCGCGGACACCCTCAAAAAGGATGTGCACAAGTTGCGCGAAACCGTGGACGCGGACAACTTCATCGAAGACCAGCAGATCAACATTGCAACCGTTGCCAACGGAGCTTCCGGCCTGCTCGAAGAAGTTGCCGTCAGCAAGGTGACAGGTGAAGAAGACTGGTGGTCACACACCGACCTCTACGACTTCGCTGCCAACGTAGAAGGCTCGAAGATTGCGTTTGACCTGGTCAAGCCCATTGCGGAACGTAAAGGCTCCGAAGGTGAGCAACTAGTCAAAGACATCGAGCAAGAGTACGGCGAGCTCAACAAGCTGCTGGGCGAATACGGCAACCTGGACGAAGGCTTCGTCAGTTACGACACCGTCACCGCCGAACAGCAGGCCGAACTCACCCACCAGATCGACGAACTGCGCGAACCGCTGTCCAAGCTGACTGGAACGGTTTTGGAGATCAAGTAATGGTCGAACACCAGGAACAAAATGGTGAAGAGGAAACACCAGAGTCTGCCCGAGGTGTGGGTCGCCGCGGGCTGCTCGGCGCCATGGGCGCCGGCGCGGCCGGGCTCGCTCTGGGCGGGGTGTCCGGGTTCGCGTGGGGACGCGAACGCGGACAGGTGCCCACCACCTCGGCGCCAAAGACTTTCCCGTTCGAAGGCGATCACCAGGCAGGAATCACCACCGAAGCACAAGACCGCATGCACTTCGCGGCCTTTGACCTCACAGACGGGGCCACGCGGGAGGACCTTATTGAACTCCTCGAAGATTGGACCGAAGCCGCGCGTCGCTTGGTCATAGGCGGCGAGGTTTCAGCGCGCGGTGCTTTTGGGGGTGGCCCCAACTTTCCACCCGATGACACAGGTGAAGCATTTGGCCTGGATCCGGCCGGCCTCACGCTGACGTTCGGATTTGGGCGCTCGCTCTTCGTCACCACAGACGGAAAAGACCGCTTTGGCTTGCGTAAACACATGCCAAAAGAATTCATTGACCTGCCGGTGATGACGAATGATTTCCTAGACCCTAAACGCTCCGACGGTGACTTGTGCATCCAAGCGTGCGCGGACGACCCGCAGGTGGCAGTTCACGCGATCCGAAACCTCACGCGGATGGGCGTGGGCAAAACGCGCATCAAGTGGTCGCAGCTGGGGTTTGGGCGCACATCCTCGACCACGCGCAGCCAAGAGACTCCGCGCAACCTTTTTGGGCAAAAGGACGGGACGGCAAACATCAAAGCAGAGGACACTGCCGCGCTGAACGAGCACGTGTGGATCAACGCCGGTCCTGCCTGGGCTCACGGTGGTAGCTACCTGGTTGCCAGGCGCATCAATATGACGATTGAAGTGTGGGACACGCTTCAATTAGCCGAACAGGAGCGTGTCACCGGGCGTTTCAAGCATGACGGTGCCCCGCTGTCCGGTGGAGATGAGTTTTCGCCCGTGGACTTTCACAAGCTTGATAGCCAAGGTCGTCCCGTAGTGGATGAGAACTCTCACGTGGCGCGCGTCCACCCTGATAACAACGGGGGCATTCGCATGCTGCGTCGCGGTTATAACTTTGTGGACGGAAACGATGACCAGGGTCGCTTAAACGCGGGGCTGTTCTTCATTGCGTTCGTCAACGACCCTGGCAGGTTTGCGCGCGTGCACAGCAACATGTCACGCGATGACATGTTTGTGGAATACCTCAAGACCACCGGTTCTGGCGTGTTCTTGATCCCGCCGGGAGTGGGCTCAGACGGGTACGTGGGGCAGTCGCTCCTGGAAGCGTAGAACAGGAGGGCTAGGCTCTTACTTACCAGTCCAGCGAGGTGCACGCTTTTCAGCGAACGCCTTTGATCCCTCGATCGCGTCGTGCGAGTTGAACACGACGCGCGTGAGTGGTTCCTGCTTGGCCGATTTTTCGTCGCTCGCCCAGTCAGCGGATTCCACGATGATCTGCTTGGACGTGCGCACCGCCAACGGCCCGTTAGCCGCAATCGTGCGAGCCAACTCCAGTGCACCTTCCAGAGCCTGACCTGCGGGAACAACCCGGTTGATGAGACCGTGACCGGCCACAAACTCGGTGGGGTAGAGGTCACCGGTCAGCGCCATCTCCATCGCGATCGCCCGGTGCGTGCGTTCCGGAAGCGTATACACGCCACCTGCCGCAGCAACCAGACCGCGCTTCACCTCGGGAAGCCCGAACTTAGCGTTATCCGCGGCCACCACCAGGTCGCACGCCAGCATGGTCTCAAATCCGCCCGCCAACGCGTACCCTTCGACAGCTGCAATGAGTGGCTTGGCTGGGGGCGCCTCGGTCAGCCCGGCAAACCCGCGGCCCTCAACGGACGGGGACTCCCCGCGCACGAACGCCTTGAGATCCATGCCCGAACAGAACGTCCCACCAGCACCCGTAAGCACGGCCACGGCCAGTTCGTCATCGTCGTTAAAGCGGTCAATCGCGGCGGCGACACCCTGGGCCACGTCCTTGTTGACGGCGTTCTTGGCCTCGGGACGGTTCAGGGTGATGACGAGGATGTTGTCAACAACCTCGGTGAGTACGACCTGGTTTGTGTCTGCCGGGGCGTCCGCCGAG
This sequence comes from Brevibacterium sp. ACRRH, assembly GCF_022346365.1. Lineage (NCBI taxonomy): Bacteria > Bacillati > Actinomycetota > Actinomycetes > Micrococcales > Brevibacteriaceae > Brevibacterium > Brevibacterium sp. ACRRH. The sequence continues at coordinate 40,474 of NZ_JAKRMN010000002.1, read as the reverse complement.
GTGGTTGCTGGGTTTTCGTTCTGGGTCATTGGATCTCCTTCGATCGAGGGTTTCGTCCAGCCTATGCGGTGAGCTGGGCACCGAGCTATTTTTGTGTGCGCTGTCTCACAGAGTGTGCTTGGGTGGGGTTAGGTTCCGAGGTGTGGGCCAGTTTGTGAGGGCCCGGTTAGGGTTCGCGAATCAGCCGCGCGTGTCAACGGTGTGCCGACCCATGTCATTCGGTCAGGTCATGCCTACGCCTGGTCGCGTTCTTCAAGCCTTTCGACTGAGTCAAGTAGGCGGCGGGCGTTGGCTGGTGTTCCAAGCAAATGCGCAGTTTCACGTAACGATTCGTACTCAGTGAGGGAAACGATCACGACGGGTTCGTGGCCGGAACGCGTGATGATCGTTTCTACGCGGTCGTTGACGACGGCGTCAAGAACCTTTGCGAAGTTTGCGCGGGACTCCGTGTAGCTCATCGCTTTCATGTGGGTGCTCCTCAAGCAGATCGCTGTGCAACTAATTATGCAGTAACTCTTTCAGCGACGAGGGGCATGGAGGTGCATTACTCTACAAACCTCGAGCGGGTGTGTAGACCAATTACCCTTTTTGTTCGTTTTGTTCACGTTTTTGGCCCAAAATCGCCACGTTACTCTACACAACTCGAAGACAGTCACTTTGATGTGTAGACAAAACCACCACGAAGCTCACTTAAGCCCCCGGTGGGCTCACCGACTTAGCGAACAGCCTCCACGGTGCGCAGGCACAGATCCGTGTAACGGTCCACAACTTGGGCTGCGGTTAGCTCGCCGTCAGGTTGGAACCACGAGGCAACTGAAACGCACATTGATACCACAGCTCGTGACGCATCTAGCGGGTACGGTGCGGTGAACACGCCAACCTTGGCTCCGGCGACCACAATGTCGTCGATCTGCTTCTGTTGCCGTAAACGAGCTTTCCGGTGCGTCGCTAAACCTTCCGCATCCAAAGACCTGGCTTCTGAGGCGTTGACCAGCGCTTCGTCTTTACGCACAGTATGAAACCACAGCATGCAGTTCATGACGTTGGTGAACTGGGCCAACGGATCGTCCCCGGCTTCTTCACGTGCAAGCTCGGTTCGCCACCACAGCTCATCCATACCCTGGGACAGGAGGGCCTGGAGGATTGCCTGTTTGGATGGCCAGTGATGATACAACCCAGGTACGGACAGGTTCGCTTCCGTTGCGATGTTGCGAATCGACGTGCCGTGATACCCAGCCCGTGCAAAGCACCGAAGTGCCGCCCCTTGCACTGGGGTCCATGGGTTGTCGCTGTAGTCGCGCCAGATTGCGCTAGAGCTGTGTGAGTTTGAGCTGGTTTCGTTGTTCATTCATTTCTCGATTAGGCGTGTGTTCGTGCGGGGCGGTCGCCATGTGTTTGTCTGGCAATCATCGGTTGACAAGGCGTTAACCCCATGGTCAAAGTATAGGTATTTGAAGAACACCGAGCGATCGATCGGTGTAGTGTTTGATCGATCGGTGTAGATGGGGTGGGCGTTTCCGCACCCGCGCCAGGCACAGCAAAACAAGGGAGATTTGCAATGGACAACGCTGCAAGCGACTCAAGTACTACAGAAGCTCTGGCCGGCAAGGTCGCTGTCGTCACAGGCGGTAGTCGCGGAATCGGTTTGGCGATCGCACAAGAACTGGTCTCACAAGGCGCTCGCGTCATCATCACCGCCCGCGGTCAAGAAAACCTGGACGCAGCAGTGAGCACAATGCCGCAAGGTTCCGCCCTGGGAATCGCCGGAAAAGCCCACGACCCTGAACACCGTGCCCAGGTTCTTGACACCGCTGCTAAAGAGTTTGGCGGCTTAGACATCCTCATCAACAACGCTGGCATCAACCCGGTTTACGGAAAGCTCGAAGACCTGGATCTGGGTGCCGCCAGCAAAATCTTCGAAGTCAATGTGCTCGCGCAACTGGCATGGGTGCAGGCAGCGCTGAAGCACCCGGACCTGAAGTTCCGCGAACGCAAGGGCTCGGTTGTAAACCTGTCATCCGTCGCCGGTGAAACGCCCCCGCCCGGAATCGGTTTTTACGGTGTCACCAAGGCCGCCGTGTCGCACCTGACCCGCACACTGGCCGTGGAACTTGGGCCCGATATCCGCGTCAACACAGTCGCTCCCGCCGTAGTGAAGACCGACTTCGCTAAAGCCCTGTACGAAGGCAAGGAAGAAGAAGTCGCAAGCGCCTACCCCATGGCCCGCCTGGGAGTACCGGCCGACATCGCCCAAGCCGTCGCATTCCTCGTCTCCGACAATGCCAGCTGGATCACCGCACAGGTGCTCCTGATCGACGGTGGCCTCACTGCCGCAGGAGGCACAGCATGAGCGACACCACCTCAAACCCGGAGAACACGCCACCAGCCAACCAACCCGCACAAAAGGCGGGCACTTCGGAACAACCTGGGGCCACCTCGGCCGAGGTCGTTCCCACCTTTGACGGCGTCCCCACCGGGTCCGCCGCCCCAGTTCTGGTGCTGGACCGGATCGAAGCGTTCTTGGACGAACACGGCTTGGGCGCAGGCCCCGTCGAGTGGGAGCGCGTGGGTGGCGGACAGTCCAACATCACGTTCGTGTTGTCGCGCGGTGAGGAAAAGTTCGTGCTACGGCGCGGGCCCCGTCCGCCACTGCCTAAGGGCACACACAACATGGTGCGCGAGGCGCGCGTGCAGCAGGCTGTCGCCGCGCAGGGCGTTCCGGTGCCAAGGATTTTGGCGGTGGGCGAGGACGAGTCGATCCTGGGTGTGAACTTTTACATTATGGAGTTCCTGGACGGGTTCGTGATCGATTCGGCTGAACCCGCGAACGTCACCACGGCCCAGGACCGCGCGCACGTCATGGAGTCTTTCGTGGATTCGCTGGTGAAACTGCATTCGGTGGACGTGGAAGACCCCGATGTTGCTCGCTTGGGCAAGCCGGAGGGATACCTGGAACGTCAGGTGGCCACGTTTACGCGCCTGTGGGAGGTCAACTCCAAGCGCGAGGTGCCCGATGTGGTTGAGCTTGGCCGCCGCCTTGCCGCCGACATCCCCACCTCACAGCGCCACGCAGTTGTCCACGGAGACTACCGCCTGGGCAATGTGATGGTGCGCCCAGTCGGGACGCCGGACGTCATGGCGATCCTGGACTGGGAAATGGCTACGCTGGGTGACCCGCTGGCTGACTTGGGGTACTTCCTGGCGACGTACGCTGAGCCCGGTGCCGGGCAGCCCGGCGGCCGAGAGATGACTGTCATGGAGTTGTCGCGGGTGACCACTTCGGAGGGGTATCTGTCCCCAGACCAGGTGGTGGAGCGGTATAGCGCCGGGGTCGCCGAGGTGTCAGGTAGCGCCCCTGACCTGTCGCGGATCGACTGGTATAAGGCGTTGGCGCTGTTCAAGTCGTGCGTGTTCCTTGAGGCGATGTTCACTCGGTGGAAGGCTGGCGAACGTCCCGGTGACGATTTCGCGCCGAGGTTGGAGCAAGGAGTTCCGCAGCTGGCCGTCCGCGGGCTTGAGTGGGTGTGAGACTGCGCAAAGTGAGCGAGACTACGCAATATATTGCGTAGTCTCGCTCACTTTGCGCCGTTTGAGCTTGGGCGGGCGTGATGTTTTGGGCTGTAGTCTAACGACTCCTGGCGAATGGGCACGAGTGGCAGGGCCGGGCCACATGCTGGACGGTGCAAGTTCGAGGATGACCCGGCGTCACAGGCCTTTCGGATCCACATCGAGTAACACGTTTGACGCGTTCTCCATGACATCGAGCAGCGTCATCGCATGGGGGAGTTCATACTCGAAGAAGTACTGCGCGGCCGCCCGCTTCCCTGCATAGAACGTAGTATCGCTTCCAGCGCCTTCACCTGCACTGTCGCCTTCACCTGCACTAGCCTCGGCGCCGTCAATCGTGTTCACCATGTCCAACCACAGCCATGCAGCAACGATGTGCCCCATCGCTTCCAAGTACAGCGCGGCATCCTTCAAGGCGGCATTGGCACTGTCCCTACCGTGGACTTTGCGCGTCACCTGAACCGCCCGCTCGACCGCAACGCGCAGTTTAGTAGCCCACGCCTGTGTGTCGGCACCGCCCCCGGCACCACCGCCCGTCGCCTCGCACGTGCGCGCAATGCGCCTGACCAGCAGATCCAGCCCAGCCCCGCCACGCATGACCACCTTGCGCCCCAACAAGTCATTGGCCTGAATGCCGTGCGTACCTTCGTGAATCGGGTTGAGCCGATTGTCCCGATACAACTGCTCCACCGGGAAATCTCGCGTGTACCCGTACCCACCATGCACCTGAATGGCCAGGTCAGACGCCTTCAGCGCATACTGCGACGGGAACGACTTAGCGACCGGCGTCAGCACATCAAGCAACAGCGCCGCCGCCTCACGGTCCTCCGCGCGCTCCGCCGTCTGCGCCTCATCCTGCAACCGGGAACAGAACATGACCAAGGCGACTGACACCTCGGCGTATGACTTTGACGCCAGCAACATTCGCCGCACATCCGCGTGCTCCACGATGGGCACCATGGGCCCACCCTGCCCCTTGTCCTGCGGGAGGCGACCCTGGCGCCGCTCGCCTGCGTACCGCACGGCCGTCAGGTGCGAGCGCTGCCCAACCGAAGCGGCCGCCGCGCCCACGAACACCCGCGCCTCGTTCATCATGTGGAACATCAGTGCCAGGCCCTCGCCTTCGCGTCCAATGAGGTAACCAACCGCGCCCGAGGTGGGCTCACCTTGCGCGTTTACCGGCCTGTGTTTGTCGTCGCCGAACTCCAGGAGCGTGTTCGTGGTTCCACGGTTACCCATTTTGTGGTTGAGCCCCACCAGTGTGATCGCGTTGCGTTCTCCCAGGTCACCGTTGTCGTCCGTGATGAACTTGGGCACCGCAAACAGGCTTAAGCCCTTTGGTCCGGGCTGCGCGTTCTCACCTGCGTGGCGGGCCAGCACTAGGGCCACGATGTTTTCCGAAATCTCCTGGTCCCCACCCGAAATCCACATCTTGGTGCCGAACAGTCGATACGTGCCGTCCGGTTGCGGTTCGCCACGTGTGGTGAGGTCGCCCAGAGACGAGCCAACTTCTGGTTCGGACAGCGCCATCACGCCAAAGAAGCGGCCCGAGGCCATGTGTGGCACGAACCGGTCGATCAGCTCTTGTGATCCGTGCTGGTAGAGGGTCTGGGCGGCTGCGGTGGTCAGCCCCGCGTAAGCGTAAGTTGAAGCGTTCGCAGCCTGGAACCACATGTACACCGCGCGAGCCACGGTCATGGGCAACTGGAACCCGCCCACCTCTTCATCCATGGCTGCTGACATCAGGTCTGCCGCGGAAAACGCGTCGAGTGCGCGCTTCACGTCGTCGATGAGTTCAACTTTCCCGTCTGCGTTCATGCGCGGTTCGTTCGCGTCGAGCTTCTGATAGTGCGGTTCGAAGTGCTCCAGCGCGATCTGCTTTGCCACGTCCAGGATTCCGTCGAACGTTTCACGTGAGTGCTCCTTGAACCTGTCGCGCTGGGTGAGCTCATCGACTTTGAGCCATTCGTACAAGAGAAACTCTGCGTCGCGTTCGTTGAAGATGACGGACTTGGACATGTCGCTCCTTTGCGATCGATTGTTAAGTATGGGGTCATCCTACAGTTTTTGGCGGTGGTGCCAGGCGAGACGTCGCAAAGTGAGCAAGACGGCGCGTTATATTGCGTAGTTTTGCTCACTTTGCGCCGTGTGGGCCTGGCTAGGGTTGCCCGAGGTGCTAGGAAGTTTGGGCTTGGCTAGGTTGCCTGGAGCACTTCGCCCGGAAAGTCGTTTAGCTACACTCGAAAAGTTCGACTGTAGCTAAACGACCTCATTGCACCCCCATTTAGTGACCTACATCACTTGTTTGGGGGTTTTTAGCTACACTCGACGCACAAAATTGAATTGGAGTGTAGCTAAACGACGCTACGCGAATTGATCACAAGACTGGAACGGCCAGATGAGGCAAGCGCACGTCAAACCTGCACGCACACACAAACCGGTCGTGTGCAACACATGCACACGACCGGTCGGTGTTTAAGGGCTAGTCACCCAAGCTCAGTGTTTAAGGGCTAGTCGCGTTCGGGCTGTTTGCCCGGACCAGCACCCAAGCCCTTCACACTCAGTGCTTGCCAGGGGTACCCGAAGCGTCGGCGTCCTTGACGTCTTCGAGGTCAGATGCGACAACCTCAGCGTCTTTTTCTTCTTCGTCACAGTGACCTGCAGGTACTTCCACCTCGGACACGATAGGAGCGGTCGCGGTGGACTCTTCAGCGTCGTGCGAGCCCAGCGGGCGAGCGTCGGCTGGACGGTTGCCAGGCAGCGGTTCCGACCATGGGTCGTTAACTGGCTGGAGCTTCTTCCACACGTAGTAACCGATCGCGCCAATGGCACCCAGTGCCAGAACCCACACGACCCAGTTCCAACCGTTGCTCTTCTTGTTGGACTTGGCCAGTTCCTTCGACGTCTTTGACGCCTGCTTGGACAGGTCCTTAGCGCGCTTAGCTGCAGCCTTCTGAGCCTTCTTGACAGCGTTCTTGTCGCCGGTCACGCGACCCACGAGCTCTTCTACCCCCTTAGGAGCAGACGCGGAAGCCAACAGGCCAGCGACCTGCGACGATGTGTCAGCGAAACGCTTGCTTGCGTCGGAAGCAGCCTTGGTGGAGTACTCGCTTACGCGTTCGCTTGCCTGAGCTGCACGGTCGCGACCCTGTTCGGACAGTTCCTGCAGGCGAGGGCCAGCCTGGGAACGGACACGGTCGGCAACCTCGTGAAGACGGTCGCTGGTCTGAGTCAGCTTGGGGCCAGCTGCGTCGGTGATGTCGTGAATGAATTCGTTGGCACGTTCCAGGCCCGGGCCAGTGGCCTCGATGGCCTGTGCGGAACCTTCTCGAACACTCTTACCAATCTGCGATGCCACGTCACTAACCTCTTCCAAGAATGATTTTGCGGTTGTAGTCGACTTCTTAGCTACTTTTTTAGCCGGTGATTTCTTAAACATGGCCCCTCTCAAGCTCGAGAATGAAAACTCGTTGTCTTTATCCTACGTGTTTGAGTGTGCAGTGCCACCTGATCAAGTCATCTGAGACTGAGTCTTTGCTGTGTTCCAACTGCATGCCCTCGGGTGCACCTCAGCCCGGCTGAGCCCACCTCGGCCCCGGCGAAAACCTCAACCCGCCGCCCAACCGCCCAAACCCGCCGCCCAACCGCCCAAAACCACCACCCTGAATGAAACTTGACAACGCCACCGGCTGGTCATGACACAATGAAGCCATGAGTATTGCAACGCAGCAGGCGATCCTGCACACCAACAAGGGCGACATCAAACTCAACCTGTTCGGAAACCACGCGCCAAAGACCGTGGCCAACTTCGTTGAACTGGCCGAAGGCACCCGCGAATACAAGGACGACGCGGGTCGCACCAACCCCACCCGTTACTACGACGGCCTGGGCTTCCACCGCATCATCAAGCAGTTCATGATCCAGGGCGGTTGCCCGCTGGGTCAGGGAACCGGTGGTCCTGGATACATGTTCGACGACGAAATCCACCCTGAACTTCAGTTCACCAAGCCTGGCCTGCTGGCCATGGCAAACGCTGGAACTCGTGGCGGCAAGGGCACTAACGGTTCACAGTTCTTCATCACCACCGTTGCAACCGAATGGCTCAACGGCAAACACACCATCTTCGGCGAGGTTGCTGACGAAGAGTCCGCCAAGGTCGTCGCTGACATCGAAGCGACCCCCACCGGCGCAATGGACCGCCCACAGGAACCAGTCGTCATCGAGTCGGTTGAAATCATCAAGTAAAACCGACCGTGACTGATCATCCTGATCACAACGAACCGCCCACCAATGGTGGGCGGTCTTCGTTTTCGCAGAATTCTCCCGAGGAGGGGCAGGCCGAGGTGGGGCAGGCCCAGACTGCCCCGCGCTCGCCCGCTGTGCAGGCGTTGCGGCGCAGCCCCGTTACTGTGAGCATCGCCGCAGTCACGGTTGTTGTGTGGCTGACCCAGTTCGTGCCCACGTGGCACGTGCAAGAGAAACTGGCGTTTGTTCCGCTGTGGGCGTTGGACGAGCCGTGGCGGTTTGTCAGCACCATGCTGGTTCACTCTCAGCCCAGCCCCGCGCACGTGCTGTTCAACATGATGGGGCTTTTGCTGTTTGGGACGTTCTTGGAGCGCACCTTGGGCTCGGTGTTCTTTGCCGTGACGTATGTGTTGTCTGGGGTGGGCGGCTCGGTCATGGTGTGGCTGCTTGCCTTGGCGGGAATTGCGCATCCGTTCGCGTTGTACGTAGGTGCGTCTGGTGCGGTCTTTGGGCTCGTGGGCGTGCTGCTTGTGCCGTCCAAACGGCTGGACCGCAACTGGGGTGGAGTCGTGGGGTTCGTGTTGCTGAACGCGCTCATGCTCTTCGTCGAGCCCAACATCGCGTGGGAAGCTCACCTTGGCGGCTTGATCGTTGGGTTTGTTTTGGGTGCGCTGAGGCTGTGGACAATGAGACCCCACGGCGCAAAGTGAGCAAAACTACGCAATATAATGCGCCGTATCGCTCGCTTTGCGCCGTGGGGCCACCAGAACAACCCCACCTAAGCGTCGTCGGAGTCAAACGGGCTGGCAGGACCAATCATCCGTTCGCCCATGCGCAAGAACACTTGGGTCAACGGCCCAACAAACAACGCGTACAGAATCGTTCCAATGAAAAGCCGTCCGCCCATCAGGAACCCCAGCCCCATCACTAAGACCTCGATAACGGAACGTACTAAGAACACCGGCCGCCCCGTGGCGCTGACCAGGCCAGTCATCAGGCCGTCTCGCGGCCCTGGACCAAAGTTGGGCACAATGTACAACGCCGTGGCCAGCGCGTTCACCACGATTCCTGCAACCATGAGCACCACTGCCCACACCAGATTTGGCGCCACCGGAATGACGAGCCCCCACAGGTCAACAAAAATCCCCACCAGCAGGGCGTTTGAAATCGTCCCCAATCCCACGCGCAGGTGTTTGCGGATGGGGATCCACAGCAGCATGACCAGCATCGACACCGTGATGGTGCAGGTTCCAACACTGACCCCGAGCAGTTTTGCCATGCCCTGATGCAACACGTCCCATGGCATGTTTCCCAGGTCGGATTGCAGCAACAACCGGCACGACAGCCCGTACAACACCAGCCCGCCGTACAACGCGAGCAAGCGCACCCACATCGGTGCGCTTGCTAGCAATCTGAAGTTTTTTCCGGAAGCTCCCACGAGGGGAAGTCTAAACGGTGCTGGTCATCGCCATCTAGTCGACATGCCAAGACCCACGACCATGATCCCGAACCCGACCAGCAGGTTCCAGTTACCCCACGCCTCGACCGGCCACTTACCGCTCGAAATGTAGAACACGATCAGCCACGCCAGCCCCAGCAACAGGATCCCCAACATGACCGGCAGGAACCAGCGCGGGTTGGGGCGGGTGACCTTGCCGTGGTCGGCAGAGGAGTAGGTGGACGTCTTGCGTCCCGAGGCGCGCTTTGCCGGGTTGCCCGACCGCGAGGTGCGCTTCGCGGAGCTCTTCTTTGCCTCGCCCTTGTTGTCCTTGTCGTCCGTGCTGCCCTTGCTGTTCTTGCCATCCTTGGAGGACGCGGACTTAGAAGTCTTGGAAGCTGAGTCCTTCTTTGTTGAAGTTTCTTTTTTCGCCGAGGTCGTTTTCGACTTCCCGTCGGCCTTTTCCTTGGCACCTACGGCCGTGCTGCCAGCGCCGGTGTCATCAGAGTCGTCGGTGTCGCCTTTGTCGGAAGCCTCATCAGCGTCGGCCCCGGGCTCAGCGTCAGTTGCAGGCTCGACGTCCGTGTCTTCCACCTCGGCGGTCTCTACGTTCTCGGTGTCCTCAGCGATGGAGGAATCGACCGGTTGCTTCGCGGTGTCCTTTGACTTGGCATCCCGCGGGTTCTGCGTTGCCTTGTTTCGCGAAGTCCTTTGCACTCGGTTGGGCTTAGCCACGATTCTCCTCTTTTCGTTAAGTCCTCAAAGATTGTACTTGGTACGAGTCGAATTACCGCATGTTTACACCGACTTCTAAGAGTAGACCGTAATATATATGGGGAGAAACTCGGTGTGTAGACCTCTGTAGACCGTTCGGTGATGAGAACATGCTGAGTTCGCGTTTGGTCGTCTAACAGGAAATGCCGGTCCTCGGCATGGTGAGGTGTTCGTGGAACAGCCTAGAACCCGCAGGGAACGTCGCGAAATGGAGCGTGCCCGCGCAGAAGCCGAGCAAGCTCGCCAAGCATCACAGCCCGACGCTACAGTCCAGATGCCTGCGCAGAACTCCACGCCCACTCACGATCAGGAAACCCAAGTACACCAGCCGGCCGTTGCGCAGGCAGGCGGCAGTCAGCGGGCGCCACTCGAAAGTCAGCCAGCCCCGGAGTTGGACCAGCCAACCGAACAGTTCGCGCCGGTGACCTTGCCACAGACCGCCTACCAGGCCCCAGCTGCCTCGCGCCCGTTCATTCGACCTGCCGAACGTAGCGCCACCTCGGGCGGGGAATACACAGCCCAGACCGCAGTCCAGCCGCGCGTGCAGGACGAACCCCTTCCCAGCCGTGCTGAAAAACGCGCTCAGGAGCAGGCGGAAACTCGCGCCCAACACCGCAAGCAGAAACCCGAACGCCAACCGCTGGGCGTGGTGCGCGGAACCATCCGCACGTTCGGCGAACTGTGCATCACCGCCGGGCTCATCATGATTCTGTTCGTGGTGTGGCAGCTGTGGTGGACCGACATCGAAGCCAACCGCGACAACGAAAACCTGGCATCGACCCTGGTCACCCAGTGGAAAGACAACCCACGCGACAAACTCCCTGACGACCCAGACACCCCCGTGGTCGCTCAGACGCCTGAAGAAAACAAGGCGTTCGGGATTATGTACGTGCCGCGGTTTGGCGACGACTACTACCGCACCATTGCTGAAGGTGTGCAACTGGAACCCGTTCTGAACCGCATGGGAATGGGTCACTACCCGTCCACCGCGCGACCCGGTGAAGTGGGCAACTTTGCCATGGCCGGACACCGAGTGACCTACGGTAAGCCCCTGAACCTGATTGCTGAAATGCGCCCCGGCGACCCCGTGGTGATTCAGACCCAAGAAGGTTTCTACACGTACACCATGCGTAACTTTGAAATCATTTTGCCTGATGCGACCGAGGTGCTCGCCCCCGTTCCCGCTTTCCCCGAGTACAAGGGTAAGGAACGTCTGTTGACGTTGACGGCGTGCAACCCCATGTTCTCGGCGCGTGAGCGGTACGTGATTTACGCTGAGCTCACCGAATGGCGTCCCGCCTCTGAAGGGCCGCCTGATGCGATTAAGGACTCCGCGGCGTTTAAGAAGGCTGGTGGACAGTGATGTATGAACTGATTTGGCGGATTCTGCCGGGCAACTGGTTTGTGAAGACTCTGATCTCGCTCATTTTGATCGCCGGGATCGTGTTTGTGCTCATGCAGTACGTGTTCCCGGTGATCGCGCCGTACATGCCGTTTAACGACGCCACGGTTGAAGAGGGCGCGCTCGCCCCGGCGCAGGGGCTGACGGAGCTGGACCTGGCGGGGCTACTGCGATGACCCACATTTTGGTGATCGATAACTACGACAGTTTCGTGTACACGCTGGTGGGTTATGTGCAGGAGCTGGGGGCCCAGACCACGGTCATCCGCAACGACCACGTGAATGCCGACCAGCTGGATGACTACCTGCCCCAGTTTGACGGGGTGTTGGTGTCGCCTGGGCCGGGTACGCCGGCAGATTCGGGTGTGTGCCCTCAGGTGATCCGGTGGTGTGAGGCGCATTCTCTGCCCATGTTTGGGGTGTGTTTGGGGCACCAGGCTCTGGCCGAGGTGTTCGGCGCCACCGTTGCCCACTCACCTGTTCTGATGCATGGGAAAACATCGCTTGTTCGGCACAGCGAGGCGGGCATTTTTGCCGGGTGCAGGAATCCATTGACTGCGACGAGGTATCACTCGTTGGCAATTGTCGACAGCACGCTTCCTGCTGATGTTTTCGAAGCGACCGCCCACACCGATGATGGTGTCATCATGGCGATCGAGCACCGGCACGCACCGCTTGCCGGAGTGCAGTTCCACCCCGAGTCTGTGCGCACGGAAGACGGCTACCTCATGGTGGGGAACTTCTTGGCCCGGTGCGGGCTCGAAGATGCGCCTGCCAAGGCCTCGGGCAGGTCACCTGTAGCCAGTGCGTCGCTGAACAAGTAAACCGCGCGGTTGGTATGTAAAGGCGCGCATTCCGCGCAACGTTTTTGCACCTCGGGGACTGCTGCATAGCCCAGACAGCGCAAAACCTTTACGGAATGACTTGCTGTACGTCGTTCTCCGACGGTGCCGGTGGGAAGAACGGCGGGCGTGATGGCTCCGGTGCCTGCGACGGTGACGGCGAAGGAGGCGGTGGTGGCGCCTTGGCGATACGGATCGTCACCGTCGAGTGCTGTTCGGCCGTGGATCCGCCTTGTAGCGACTGCTCGAACACTTCACCTTCAGCGTGATCGCTGGTCTCGACTTCCTTTACGTCACACTTCAGCTGCGTCTTCTTGTCTTCAAGGGCCTTGCACGCGTCGTCCTTGGACATGCCAACCACGTCAGGCACTTCGACCTTTCCGCTGGACAGCACCAGGTCCACGGTAGACCCAGCCTTCACGGTCGAGTCCTTCTTGGGCTCAGTCTTGAGAACTGTTCCCTTGTCTTCATCGGGTGAGTTCTCTTCAATGTTGGACCCCGCGTTGAGCCCAGCCTTTTCCAGTTCCTGCCGGGCTTGAGCCTCACTCATGCCCTTCAAATCAGGAACCTTAACGTCCTCGGGGCCGGTCGACACCTTGATAACAACCGTTTCACCTTGGGGCACGTCGGTACCCGGGCCAGGATCGGTGCTGACAACATTGCCTTCCTTGACCTCGTTGTCGGCAACCTCTTTCTCTTCTGCCACCAGGTTGTTCTCTTGCAGGTACTTCTTCGCTTCAGCTGCTGGCTTGTCGGAAAGGTCGGCCAGGTGAACCGTGACGATCTCCGGCGGTTTGGACGTCTGGTAAATCCAGAACGCCAACCCGGCAAGCACCAAAACAATCATGGCGATTCCGGTCCACATGAGGCCGCGCCTCTTGCGGTCTTGGTCAGGGTTCGGCTGGTCTTCCTTAACGGTCGCCACCGCCGAGGTCATAATCCCTGGCTCTGCCCCCGGCTGGGAACCGTAGTCCGGTTGGTGTTCGGCAGGCGAAGACATGACCCGCGTAGCCGGCTCCTGCGAGTACGGCTGCGACATGACCTGGGTGGTCGCTTCGTCGTCGATGCTCATGGGTCGACCGTCGCGCGCACACAGCACGTCCTCACGGAACGTGAACGCGTCCTGGTAGCGCGCGTCGCGGTCCTTCTGCAACGAGTGCATGACTAAACGGTCAATGGCCGGGCTCAGCTTGTGGTTGAGCTCGGATGGCGCCTTAGGCGTCTCGCCCACGTGCTGGTACGCAACGGCCAGCTGCGAGTCTCCCACGAACGGTGGCCGCCCGGTGAGGAGTTCGTACAGCAGGCACGCGGTTGAGTACAGGTCAGACCGCGCGTCAACCACTTCACCCTTTGCCTGTTCAGGCGACAGGTACTGCGCTGTACCCACAACCGACTGTGTTTGGGTCAGTGAACTGGTGTCTTCGAGCGCACGCGCGATCCCAAAGTCCATGACCTTGATGTCGCCCTCAGGGGTGAGCATGACGTTGGCAGGCTTGATGTCACGGTGAACAATGCCCTTGCGGTGCGAATAATCGAGCGGAGCCAGAACACCGGCGATCACGTCAAGCGATTCCTGCGTGGTGAGCGGCCCGTGCTGCGTGATGACTTCGCGCAGAGTCTGTCCTTCAACAAACTCCATGACAATAAACGGAACTTGAACTTCCCCGCCACCGCTTTCGGTGAACGTTTCTTCACCGGAGTCGTAGACACCCACAATGCCCGGGTGGTTCAGGCGGGCTGCTGACTGTGCTTCCCGTTTGATGCGTTCGTGGAACGACGGGTCACGTGCCAGGTCGGAGCGCAGCAGTTTGATCGCGACACGACGACCCAGCCGGGTGTCCCACCCAGCGTGAACTTCCGCCATGCCTCCGCGGCCGAGTAGCTCTTTGATCTCATATCTACCCGACAAGACGCGCGGTGTGCTCATGCTGACCTCCTAACCAAACTTTGTGAATGTTCAACTTTACTGTGTCATGTTCAGAAACGTTTTGCCTGTTGACCACGCCTAGTTCCCACCTGCTGTCGTTTCAGGCTTTGGCGCTTTGTCCTTGCCACCAGGGTTGTCGTTGCCGTTTCCGTTGCCGCCTTTACCCTTGCCGTTACCGTTGTTTCCGGACCCAGTGTCGTCCTGGTCTCCGCCGGGTTCGGAGCCTTCAACTCCGCCGGTTCCGCCGTCGTCGCCCGAGGTGTCATCGCCTTCGTCTTCACCCTCGTCTGGCGCTTCTTCCGTGGGTTCGGGCTTTTCTTCCTTGGTAGGTTCGGGCTTGGGCTCCGGTTCGCTAGGTCCGGTGGAGATTTCGAGCGTGACGGTGTCGCCTTCTTCGAACGTGTATCCCTGGTTGCCTTCGCGCACGCTCACGACGCGCCCGGAGCGCTCCGAGGATTCCACATCCACGTGCTTGACCTTAAGCCCCAGGTTCTCGAGGTTCCGTTCAGCGGTGGTCGCTGTTTGGCCCACGTAGTCGTCGGGGTTGATGGTGACGGTCTTGGTTTCTTCCGTGGGCGTCGCTGTTGCGGTGGCGCCTGGCTGTGGTTCTTCGTCTGTTTTTGCGAACTGCCATACGGCCCACGCGATCGCTGCGATCGCCAGGATCGACAAAATGACGATCGCAATCGCGGCACCTTTGGACTTCTTTGGGGGTTCTTCCTTGCCCGAGGTCGTTTCCTCAGGGTCTTCCACCACCGGGTTGACTGCGGTCTGGGGGAGGACCTGGTTGGCTTGCGTAGGTGTGGGTTGGTTGAAAACCCGTGTGACCGCTTCCGAGGCGGTTTCGGGACGCGGGTTCATTTGCGGCACCGCGGCCTCGGCGGCAGCGACGTCGCCCGCGATGAGCGCGCGAGCCGCAGCTGCGAGAGCTTTTCCGCTTTCTGGGCGTCCTTCTGGTTTCTTCGACAGAGTTGCGTCGACGAGTCGGCGCACCGGCTCTGACACCGACTGCGGAAGAGGTGGGTGTTTGCGGTTGACCTGCGCGATCGCGATCTCCACTTGCGATTCGCCGGTGAACGGGCGCACTCCAGCTAGGGCTTCGTACAAGATGACGCCCAGCGAGTACAGGTCGGACTGCGGGCGCGATCCCTTACCGGTGGCCTGTTCTGGCGCAAGGTATTGGGCGGTACCCATGACCTGGCCGGTCTTGGTCAGCGGAGCTTGGTCAGCCACGCGCGCGATCCCAAAGTCGGTGATCTTGACTTTGAAATCAGGCGTGATGAGCAGGTTGCCCGGCTTAATGTCGCGGTGAACAACCCCGGCATTGTGCGCAGCGTCCAGGGCTTCGGCAGCCTGTGCCACGATTTCTAGTGCGTCGCCTTCGGGCAGCCCGCCGTTACGTTCCAGGATCGTGGAGAGTGCTTCACCGGGCACGTACTCCATGACCAGGTACGGTGCGCCTTCTTCTTCGCCGTAGTCGTACACAGCGGCGATTCCGGGGTGGGACACCGAGCCCATGGAGCGTGCTTCGGACTTAAAACGTGCCAGGAAGCCCGGTTCTGACCGGTACTCTTCCTTCATGATCTTAGCGGCGACTTCACGGTCGAGCACGGTGTCGGCACCACGCCAGACTTCACCCATTCCACCGACGGCGATCCGCCCGGTGAGCTCGTACCTGTTACCCAGCCGAGTTCCCTTTTGAGGCCTCATTCGTTCACCACCGCTTCCATGACTTTCTTCGCAATTGGTCCCGCTACTCGACCGCCAGACGCCTGGTTACCCGCATTTCCACCGGATTCTACGACAACCGCGACAGCCACCTGCGGGTCATCCGCTGGAGCAAAGCCGGTGAACCACGCGTGTGGTGCTGCGCCTTGTGCGTGCTGGGCCGTTCCGGTTTTACCTGCCACCTTCACTCCCGAAATCGACGCGGCCGTTCCGGTTCCTTTCTCCACGACGTCGACCATCATGTCGGAGAGCTGATGTGCCGTGTCTTTGGAGATGGGGCGCGAGTATTCGCGAGGCTTGGGCTTATCAATGGTTTCGAGCGTGCGCGCATTGCGAACCTCGGAGATCAGGTTGGGGCGCATTTCTGTGCCACCGTTGGCGATCGCCGCGGTCACCATGCACACCTGCAGGGGAGTGGTCTTCACTTCGAACTGTCCAATTGCTGATTGTGCGAGTTCTGGTTCGTTTGGCGACTCGGGGAAGGTCGATGCGCTGACTTTGAGCGGCATGGTGAAGTTGTCGCCAAATCCGAACTTTTCGGCTTGTTTGTTCATCGCGTCGGCACCCAGATCCATACCTAGTTTGGCGATGGGGGTGTTACACGACTTCATGATCGAGTGTTTAAGCGTGGCCTTTTTTCCGTCGGCACACGTGGAGCCACCGGCGTTCTTAATGGTGTGGCTGGTCTGAGGTAGTTTCAGCGCGTTGGGCGCGTCGATCTCAGTGTCTTCCGTGTAATCGCCCGATTCGAGTGCCGCCGCGGCTGTCACCAGCTTGAACACACTTCCCGGTGGGTACAAGTTACCGCCGATCGCACGGTTGTACAGCGGTTTGTCCGGGTCTTTCAACGCCGACTTGTACGCCGCCTCGGCGTCCTTCCGGTCATGCGTTGCCATGTCGTTGGGGTCGAATCCAGGGGTGGACACCATAGCCAGCACTTCGCCGGTCTTGGGGTTCATGGCCACGGCCGCGCCCTTTTGGCCGTCCAAGGCCTCGTACGCAGCGCGCTGGGCCTTGGGGTTGAGGGTCAGCTCAACTGCGGCTCCCGTGGGTTCCTGCCCGGTGAGCCAGCCGGAGATGCGGTCGTAGAAAAGTTTGTCGTCGGTCCCAGCGAGCAGGCTGCCTTCCGTGCGTTCAAGTCCTGTAGCGCCCGAGGTGATTGAAAAGAAACCTGTCACGGGACTGTACATCTTGGCAGGAAGCTGTTTGGAGCCGTAGGTTCGCTGGAACTTGAACTGGTCGTCAACCGGGTTGGACAGAGCCACGGGTTCGCCGTCGACCAGGATTGGCCCGCGGTTGCGTGACAGTTCCTCGATCACCGTGCGGTTATTCAGCGAGTTTTCATTCAGGGACTCTGCTGCGAAGTACTGGACGTAGCTGGTGGAACCAAACAGGAAGGCGAACATGACAAAGCCCACGACAGCAACGTGCTTGAGTGGCTTATTCATTCGACTTCCTCTGGTTCAAAACGGTGGTGGGTGCTTCTGACGCATTCTCAGGCTCACTCACGCGCGCGACCCGCAACACGCCCGTGGCGAGTTCCTCAGCGGGGCGACGGGCGTTGTCCGAGGCGCGCATGAACAGGCCAATGATG
This sequence comes from Brevibacterium sp. ACRRH, assembly GCF_022346365.1. Classification (NCBI taxonomy): domain Bacteria; kingdom Bacillati; phylum Actinomycetota; class Actinomycetes; order Micrococcales; family Brevibacteriaceae; genus Brevibacterium; species Brevibacterium sp. ACRRH. The sequence continues at coordinate 22,958 of NZ_JAKRMN010000002.1, read as the reverse complement.
ATCCAGTTGGCGACCAGGGACGAACCACCGGCAGCCAGGAACGGCGTGGTCAGACCCGTCAGCGGGATCAGGCGAGTCACGCCACCCACCACGATGAACGTCTGCAGAGCCACAGTGAACGACAGGCCCGCAAGAAGCAGGGTGCCGAATCCGTCGCGTAGTTCGGACGCGGTCTTGAACCCGCGCTGGAACAGGATCACGTACAGGATCAGGATTACGAAGAGCCCGATCAGGCCCAGTTCTTCGCCAAGGGAAGCGAAGATGAAGTCGGATTCGGCGTAGGGCACCACGTTGGGGCGTCCTTCGCCCAGGCCGGTGCCCACTAGGCCACCTTTAGCCATGCCGAACAAGCCCTGGACCAGCTGGTAGGAGCCACCGGGGGACTTGTTGTATTCCTCCGGGCTCAAGGCGTTGAGCCAACCGCTCAGACGCTGGTTGACGTGCGAAAAGATCTGCGAAGCCACGACCGCACCGGCGACGAACAGCGACAGACCAATGATGATCCACGACTTCTTGTTCGTAGCGATGTAGAGCATGGCGACAAACAGTCCAAAGAACAACAGGGAAGTGCCCAGGTCACGCTGGAACACCAGAATTCCGACTGAGGCGACCCACGCGATTGCGATTGGGCCGGTGTCACGCAGGCGTGGAAAGCTCATGCCCAGGAACTTCTTGCCGGCTGCGGTGAGCTGGTCGCGGAACGTCACAAGGTACCCGGCGAAGAAAATGGCCAGGAAAATCTTGGCGAGTTCGCCAGGCTGGAAACTGAAAGGGCCCAAGTGGATCCAAATGCGGGCACCGTTAATGGTCTTCCCCAGCCCTGGAATCAGAGGGAGGAGCAGGAGAAGCAACGCAGCCAGGCCAAACGTGTAGGTCCAGCGACGCAAAATGCGGTGGTCGCGCACGAAGATCACTGTGGCAGTGGCCAGGAGTACGCCCAGTGTCATCCAGATGAGCTGGTTGACGGCAACGCTGGTGCCCTTTGCCTGGTCAAGCCGGAAGATCATCGCCAAGCCCAAACCGTTGAGCAACACGGCGATGGGGACGATCACGGGGTCGGCGTACTTGGCGCGCCACCACGTGACCACGTGAAGAATGATGCTCAGCGCAGCCAGCCACACTGAGTATTCGATGACGTTGGCTGGAATCTGTTTGTCGGTTCCCAAGCCCACCAGTGCGTACGCACCTGCGGACACAGCGATAGCGAGCAGAATCAGAAAAAGTTCCGCTATGCGATACGTGCGAGGGCCCTTGGTTTTTGGTGACTGGGCGTGCTCGTTGTGATGCGTACCCTGGTTTTCACCGGCGTCGACATTCCACGTGGCAACACTCATGGGTTTTCACCCTGTTTTGGTTGCTGAGCAGGTTGTTTTTGCTGCGGTTGGTTCTGTTGCCCCGGTTGTTGATCTGGGGCTTGCTGTTGTCCTTGCTCCGGCTTGCCCGGTGCCGACGGTGCAGGGTCGCTGCTATTGCCGTCGGTGGCGCCGCCGCTCACGCTTTGCTGGCGCGCTTTTTCGGCAGAGGAACGCAGATTCTCTACGATCTTCTTTGCTTCGTCCTCGCTGGACGCAGGGATCGTCTCTTTTAGCCTGCTCTGAGAGTACGCAGGCAGGTATTGGACTTCGATATCTGTCGTCTCGCGCAGATTCGACAGTTCAAAAGGGCCGAGGTTCTGCGAAATGCCCTGATAGACGGCAACCTTGCCGTCTTCTTCGGTGACGTAGTACTGCGACTGTATAAATGCTTTTCCAGCGAATCCGGCTGCTATGAGCACGACAATGACGGCTGCAGCGATCGCCCACGGAATCCAGCGTCGGCGGGGCTCCTCGTCAGAGAAATCGTCAAAATCGTCGGTGTCAGCGCCAAGGTCCTTACGCTTGCGACCCGAGGTCGCTCGCGCTTTTCCCCGACCGCCCCGCTTACTGGCATCAGCAACTGACGCAGCCGAGCTTGCAGCCGCGCCAACAGCGGTAGCCGAAGCCGCCTCGGCCGGGTTTGTGTCAGCGCCTTCCTTGGTTTCTTTGGACGCACTCGCCGAGTCGGATGACACCTCGGCGGTTTCTTCATCCACCTGAGGCAACGTCTCAGTTTCTAAGTCCTCAACAGCCTTGGGCTCATTGACGGGCTGGGTGTCATTGTCAGCCGAGCCCAGCTGCGCGTACTGCGGGTTGATCTCAACCGAGCCACCGAACGCGCCGGGCGTAGCCAGGTCTTCAGCGGTGAGGTCGGTCGCGTCGACGACATCACCGATCACCACCGTAATGTTGTCAGCGCCACCACCCTCAAGCGCCATATTGACAAGTTTCTCGGCACAGTCGCCCGGGTCGTCGATCGAACGCAGGGCCTCTTCGATGACGTCCAGGTCAGCGAAGCCGGTGAGGCCGTCAGAACACAGCATCCAACGGTCGCCAATTCGCGCCTCGCGCACGGACATATCAAGTTCAGGTGGGGCACCAACGTCACCCAAAACGCGCATCACAACGGAACGCTGCGGGTGGTATTCAGCCTCTTCAGGGGTGATGCGACCCTCGTCGACCAGCATCTGTACAAACGTGTGGTCGGTGGTCATCTGCGAGAACGAGTCGTCGCGCAACAGGTACGCCCGCGAGTCACCAATGTGGGCCAGGGCCAGACGGTCGTTGCAACGCAAAAGGGCGGTGACGGTTGTGCCCATGCCACCCAGCTGCGGTTCGTCGTCGACCGCGCGAGCGATCCGGTCGTTTGCGTCCAGGATGGTGGAACGCAGGGAGTCTAGGCTTTCGCCGTTGTGATCAGGGTGGTCAAGCGACGCTAGGCGCGCGACCGTGATTGCAGACGCGACATCACCACCGGCATGGCCACCCATGCCGTCGGCAATGAGAAGAAAGTTACGGCCGGCATATCCGGAGTCCTGGTTGTTCTTCCTGACCAGACCCACGTTGGACCGTACAGCGCTGTTGAATACAAAATCGGTCACGAACGTAACTCCACAGTGGTGTTACCGATTGTCACCGGCATATGTACTCCCAGCGAGGTGGGCGCCTCAAGTTGATGTTGCCCCATGTACGTGCCGTTCGTTGACCCCAGGTCCTCTACATACCAACCGCCTCGGCCGTCCGGGGCGATCTTGGCATGAAAACCACTGGCAAAGTCGTCATCGAGGACCAGAGTGTTCTCGCGGCTACGTCCAAGCGTAATGGGCGCATCGCCTAATGCAATAACCGTCCCAGAAAGAGGGCCCGAGGTGACCACCAGTTCGCTGACGAAATCGGAGGCTTGGTGGGCGTAGGAGTCCGAGGCGTCGCCGTGGGTGGCACCTGCGCCTACAGGCTGCTTGGTTGGCTGCTGGGTTGCCGGGGCGGACTGTTGCGCTTTGGCTCGCTTGCGGCGCTTGCCGGCCTTGACTTTACGCGGGCCGAACAAGTCACGACTGAGCACGCCTGCCACCATGAACACGAAAACCCACATGGCGATAAACAGGCCGAACCGTAGCGCGACAACGGTGAATTCGGTCATCGACGTCCCATCTCCATGGAACAGAAGGTTACCGAAGTATCGCCCGCGGTGAGAGTCACGCCGTCAGTGAGTGTGATGGAGGTGATGCGGTGGCCGTTGTGAAGCGTGCCGTTGGTGGAGCCGAGGTCGGTGGCAGTCGCGTGCGTTCCGTCGATGGTGATTTCAAAGTGGCGGCGCGAAATTCCCGGGTCGTCCAATACGAAGTCAGCGGACTGCGAACTGCGTCCGAACACAGTTGTGCCCTGCTTGAGTGGGGTGAACCGTCCGTTGACCTTCACTCCGAAACGCGGGGAGGTGCGGCCGCGGGCCGGGTTGGCGCCACCTCGGCCGGTCATTCCCGAGGTGGAAGCGGCTGGCGCTGTCGCAGCGGAGCTGGCCACCACCGGGTTGGCGCCCGTGCGGTGAGCGTTCTGGGCGCTTTCGTACACCTCGGGCACGATGGGGTTGGAGCGGCTGGGTGGGTCGTAGCCACCTCGGCCGGAGGGTTGCGCGGCCAAGGTGCCGTCTGGGCGGCGTGTTGAGGCGCGCACGCGGTAGATGCCGGTGTCCAGGTCTTCTGCTGGCTCGAGTGTGACGGTCACGGGGCCAACGAAGCTGTAGCCCTGTTCAATTGCGTGTTCGCCAACGACTTGGCGCAGGTCGGCGGTGAGTTCGTCGCTTAAGGAGTCGAGGCGTTCGAAGTCACTGGCGGCCAGTTCGATCACGTAGTTGTTCGAGGTGAGCGTGCGTCCGCGGGACACCACAGCAGCGTGCGTGTCTGCTTCCTTCTTGAGTGCGCCGGCGAGTTCAACGGGTTCAACCTGGGAGCGGAAGGCTTTTGCGAAGGTTTGGTTGACGACGCGTTCGATACCTTTTTCGAATCGGTCTAGTACGCCCACGTTCGCTTCCCCCTGTTCGCTGTCAGGCTGTGTGCCGTTAGCTGTTTCTGCCATACGTAGTAACTCGCTAGTAACTGCACTGCTGGGCGAATAGTATAACCGCGTCACGATTGGGATGTGACATGCAGATGGTTTCGCTCATCAGCCTGTGCCTGTGCTTTCAGTTGTGTATAGCTGTGTGTAGCTGTGCTTAGCTGTGTGTGCGAATGCTCCCGCATGGCCGCATGGCGCTATCACCAGTGCTTCAAATGTTTATGGTAGCCAATTAGTTGGATAAAGCACTGGATTTTGTTGTTTGTAGCCTGTACGTGTACAGTTATCACTTGTCGCTCGCGCGAGTGGCGGAATTGGTAGACGCGCTGGCTTCAGGTGCCAGTGATCGCAAGATCGTGGGGGTTCAAGTCCCCCCTCGCGCACAAAATTTTTTCGGGGTCTCACCTGTTGGTGGGGCCCCGAAATTTTTGTGTTAATGTGCGAAACGGCGCAAAGCGAGCAAGACGGCGCATTATATTGCGTAGTATTGCTCGCTTTGCGCCGTTTCGTCTGGGTTCGGGGTTTGAGGCTGCCTGGGTCCGGCGCTGCCCGGGGTCGGGGTCTTGCCTGTGTGGGAGTCGCCGAGATGCGTCATTTGGCTACAGTCGAGCTCGGTTCTGAGGCTCGAGTGTAGCCAAAAGAGCCTAAAACTGTGGCGCGCGTCACTATTTAGGGGTGTTTTGGGGTTGTTTGGCTACAGTCCGCAAATTGGAGTGTATCCAAACGCGTTCTAGGGTCCGAGGTGGGGGCACCCTAGCCGTGCGCCTACGGTTGCTAGCGCACACCTCGGTGGGTTGCCATTTAAAACACGACGATGGGCTCCGCGGAAAAATTCGCGGAGCCCATCTGATGATCTAAACGCTACGGTGCCTAACGGCTGGGCCGCCAGAGGATATGTTTCCGTAGGGTGCGCAACTATTATAGCTCTATGGGCGATGTGGACCAAGTGGTAGGAGCGTGGACTCTTGACGCTGCTGTCAAGTGGCTCAGCCACCCGCGCTTGCAACGTTACTTGGATCCGGCTGGTCAGGATCTTGACCTAGCGATGCGCCTCTATCAATGGAACACTGCGACTTCAGCGGCGGCTATGGTGGAGCTCGCTCATCTTGAAGTGGCTATGCGCAACGCTTACGTGCGCAGGATTTCTGTGAAGTATCCGGACTGGTTGTCTCCCACGTCGAAGTTATGGACCCGCCAAATTGGCAACGCAAAGCGTAGGCTCAATCAACAAAGAGCAAACGAAATTACCCTTAGCCGTCTTAAAGAAGCCGAGCGTGGGCTGGGGCCCAACAAGACGCCTGATCGCATTGTTGCGAACACTACGCTTGGTTTGTGGTGCAACCTGACAGATCAGCATCGGGAACCAACGATCTGGACTCCGTTACTAAGCTCTGCATATCCAGCAGGCACTAAGCGAGGGCCGTTGCACCGTATGGCACTGAACGTGAACAAATTCCGAAATCGTGTCGCCCACCACGAGCCACTCTTTAGTAAGACTACCGCCTTGGGTGACAGAGTCAGGGAGGTGCGTATTCTCCATGCGCTACTCGACTCTTTCTCTGCAGATCGCGTATTCAATGATCGGCTACAGCGCCTCGTTGAGGAGTGCCCGGTATCAGGGCTTGTTCAATGGCCGAAATCACTAAACCGACGACCTTCTAGCTTGCTGAAAGCCTAGTTTGGGTGGATGAGCAAAGCCCCCGTTAACACGCAAAACCACGCACCCACAATCACTCAAACAACTTCTGTCCGGCAACATGGATAGTTTCTTGTATCGGACAAAAGTTACCGCCTTGACCCTCTAGAAATCGGGATTTGTGAGCCCCATCACGTGCTAGCATTAACCGTTCCTAATGCGTAAATGCGCGTCCAACACCAGTGAGGAGTGCTCATGGCAGACACAAAGTCCACGAGCGGTCTCGTTGAAAACCGCACCATTGACTGGGTCCCCCCAAATGAGCGGCACGGAACCCCGTTTTCGCAGTTCACCCTGTGGTTTGGGTCGAACACGCAGATCACCGCAATCGTCGACGGCGCGCTCGCAATCGCCGTCTTCAAGTCCGACGCCCTGTGGGCCATTATTGCCCTACTTATAGGGAACATCCTGGGTGGAACCATCATGGCGTTGCACTCGGCGCAGGGTCCCACGCTGGGCTTGCCGCAGATGATTTCGTCACGCGCGCAGTTCGGTGTGATCGGTGCGATCTTCCCGCTGGTGTTGGTTGTGCTCATGTACATCGGCTTCGCATCCACGGGTGCGGTGCTATCAGGCCAAGCCGTCAACGGAATCTTGGGTATCACTGCAAAAGAGTTCAACTGGGTGGGTATCGTCATCTTCGGTATCCTCACCGCGATCATTGCGTTGCTCGGGTACAAGTACATCCACTTGCTGGGCCGCATTTCTTCGGTCACTGGTCTGCTGGGTTTCCTGTACCTCACGGTGATCGTGCTGGTGACAGTCGACATTCCAGCTGTCCTCGCCAACAACCAGTTCAGCGCACCAGTGTTCTTGAGCGTGGTTGCGCTGTCAGCCGGATGGCAGCTCACCTACGGCCCATATGTCGCTGACTACTCCCGCTACCTGCCAGAAAACACTCCCCGCCGAGCCACCTTCTGGTTCACCTTTGGTGGTTCGGTCATTGGTTCGCAGTGGTCCATGACCCTGGGCGTTTTCATTGCGGCAACGGCGTTGTCGCAGGGTGGCGAGGCGTTCCTGGACAACCAAGTTGGCTTCATCGGTGACCTGGCCGGCGGTGGCGTGCTAGCTCTCCTTATCTTCATTGTGATCCTCCTGGGTAAGCTCACGGTCAACACCCTGAATGCGTATGGCGCATTCATGTGTGTGCTAACGATCGTCACGTCGTTCCGCAACCGAGTGAGCGTCACCAAGGTCGCCCGCGCGATCTTCGTGGTCACCATTGTTGCGCTCACCATCGTGGTCGCCCTGCTTGCGTCCGCTGACTTCCTGGCCAACTTCAAGAACTTTGTTCTGGCGCTGCTCATGGTGTTTACACCATGGAGTGTGGTGAACCTGGTGGACTACTACTTTGTGTCTAAGGACCGCTTTGATATTCCTGCGTTGTATGACCGCCGAGGTCGTTACGGGGATTGGCACTTCGGTGCCTTGGTTGCGTATCTAGTTGGTGTCGCAGTGCAGATTCCATTCATGGATCAGACCATGTACACCGGCCCCATGGTAGAGGTGCTCGGCGGTGCCGATGTCTCCTGGATCATTGGCATCATCGTCACCACGGCGATCTACTACCCCTGGGCAAAGAAGACCAACGTGGCACCTGCGCACACGATCTACCCAGAAGCGGACTGACCCTCGGAATCCAGCCACCACCTCGGGCCTACCCCCGGAACTCAACCACCACCTCGGGAAGGGTAACTCAGGCCAGACGGCGCAAAGCGAGCAAGACGGCGCAATATAACGCGTAGTTTCGCTCGCTTTGCGCCGTTTCGCACCCACTTATGTAACGAAAACGTAACAACAGCGAATCCCTCGTGTTCCCCGTCACACCGGGCCAAAATGCACCCACCCCCCTGTAAGAACCGGGCAATGAAGCGGTTTCGCGGTGCCAAACTCTAGGCGATCGTTAAGATTGGGAGCGGTGCCCGAAGCCGGATCAACCCTTCGGCCGTAAATCTACCCTCGCACCGAATTTATGAGTCATCATTTATTTGCAGCCGCGGCAAACGCGGCTCCGTTTGGTTCGGAAAACCTGCTTTCAATTGACGTTCTCGCTGAGTCTGCAGCTGCAGCTGAAAAGTCGGGCGTTGACCAGTTCCTCGACAAAGTATTTGCCCCATTCGCTCAAGTTCTTTCAGACATTGTGTTCTTCGCGCTACCGCTCCCCGGTGGTGCTGAACTCCCCTTGATTGTTGTGTGGCTGATGGCCGCAGCTATCTTCCTCACCGTGTACCTGCGCTTCCAGCCCATTACCGGTTTGACGCACTCGCTTGAGGTAATCCGCGGAAAGCTGACGCGTAAGACTGACCCGGGTGAGGTTTCATCTTTCCAGGCTTTAGCAACTGAGCTGTCTGGAACCGTGGGACTCGGAAATATCGCCGGTGTGGCTGTCGCTATTTCCGTTGGTGGGCCGGGTGCCGCCTTGTGGATCATCTTGTTCGGCTTTCTTGCCATGAGTGTGAAGATGGCTGAAGCCACGCTTGGTGTGAAATACCGCGTTGTCCGCGAAGACGGATCCACCGCCGGTGGTCCAATGTATTACCTGAAGGCCGGTCTTGCAGAGATCGGTCGCCCAAAACTGGGTAAGTTCCTTTCGACGTTCTACGCCATCGCTGCTCTCATTGGTGTGTTTGGTGCGGGAAACCTGTTCCAGGCAAACCAAGGTGCCGCGGTTCTCGTGAACGCCACAGGTGGTGAGTCCAGCTGGTTTGCCGACAAGCTGTGGCTCATTGGTGTGATCATGGCGGTTTTGGCTGGTCTTGTGATTATCGGTGGAATTAAGAAGATTGCTGACTACACCTCGGCTATTACTCCGCTCATGGCGATTTTGTACATGATCGGAGCCGTCGCTGTGATCCTGGTGAACTTCACAAGCATCCCAACGGCGTTTGGTGAAATGTTTGCTGGTGCGTTCACTGGTGGCGGTGTTGCTGGTGGTGTTGTTGGTGTGGCCATCATTGGTATCCAGCGTGCGTTGTTCTCGAACGCTGCCGGTGTTGGTTCAGCCGGTATGGCTCACTCGGCTGTGAAGACTTCGCGTCCGGCGACCGAAGGTTACACGGCTATGTGGGAGCCTCTGGTTGACTCGGTGATCGTGTGTACGTTGACCGCGCTGGCCATCATTACCACTGGCTTGTACAAGCAGGAGAATGACGGTTCGGACGCTGCTGGTGTTGAACTGACCTCGAGCGCTTTCAGTACTGTTGCTAGCTGGTTCCCGGTTCTGCTCACCATCTGTGTGGTTCTGTTCGCGTTCTCGACTGTTCTGTCGTACTCCTACTATGGCCAGAAGGCGACTGACTTCTTGACCGGTGGTAGCGAGGTTGCTCAGCGTGTATTCCAGGTTGTGTGGATTCTGGCGATCGTTGTTGGTGCCTCGATTGGTCTGGAGAGCGTCGTGATGTTCTCTGACGCCATGTTCTTCCTGATGAGTGTGCCTAACCTGCTGGGTATCTACTTCCTTGCGAAGGTTCTGCGTCAGGAGATTCTGCACCACAAGGTTCGTGCTGACACCGGCACGCTGCCTGAGATTCCTGAAGACCTCCAGGTTGGTCTGCGTGACCACGAGCCCACGCAGGAACAGGTGTCCTCCGAGGCCAAGCGTATTGCTGCGGATGAAGCTCGGGAGGATCGTGTTCGTCAGGCTTTCCATGAGAAAACTGAGGAACGCGCCCGAGGTCGTCGCATGTGGAAGCGCGGTCGTAAAGACTGACCGTGTGGCTGAGTTTCGATAACTCGCCAATTTGCATGGCTGTGTGTAGGTAACCGCGCGACCAAACAGCGCGGCCAAACAGCGCAAAGTGAGCGGTACGGCGCAATATAATGCGCCGTACCGCTCACTTTGCGCCATTAGCCTGTCCAGCATTTCGGACAGTAACAGTGTGGTGCCCGTCGCATTTTCAGCGAAAACCGGAGACGATTGAACAAACTCCATGTGGTTTGCTCGGGTGCGTGAGCACAACCGGCACAACCAGAGAACAGCAGAAAGGTTCATCATGTCCTTTACACGTCACGACCCTTCGCGTGTGATTCGCGCGCCTCGTGGTTCTGAAATCACTGCTAAGAACTGGCAGGCCGAAGCTGCTAAGCGCATGCTCATGAACAACCTTGACCCAGAGGTTGCTGAACGCCCTGAAGACCTGGTGGTTTACGGTGGCACCGGCCGTGCTGCCCGCAGCTGGGAAGCATATGACCAGATCGTGTCCACTCTGGACGACCTGGAAGCCGACGAAACTCTGCTGATCCAGTCGGGTAAGCCTGTTGGTGTTCTCAAGACCCACGAATGGGCGCCTCGCGTGCTGATCGCTAACTCGAACCTGGTGGGCGACTGGGCTAACTGGGAGCACTTCCGCAAGCTCGAAGCTGAAGGCCTCATGATGTACGGCCAGATGACGGCCGGTTCGTGGATCTACATCGCTACGCAGGGAATCCTCCAGGGAACCTACGAAACCTTCGCCGCTATTGCACGCAAGCGTTTCGACGGCACTCTGGCTGGAACCCTGACCGTGACCGCTGGTTGTGGTGGTATGGGTGGTGCGCAGCCGCTGGCTGTCACGCTCAACGGCGGTGCCTGCCTCATCATTGACGTTGAGAAGGAGCGCCTGGAACGCCGTAAGGGCAAGCGCTACCTGGACGAAGTTGTCACCGACCTTGACGAAGCCCTCAAGCTGGTCCTTGACGCGAAGAAGGAACGCAAGCCACTGTCCGTGGGTCTGGTTGGCAACGCAGCAGAGATCCTGCCTGCCCTGCTGGACCGTCCCGAGGCGGCAGAAGTTGACATCGTCACTGACCAGACCTCGGCTCACGACCCACTGTCCTACCTGCCCGTTGGTGTGTCCGTTGACGACTGGCAGACTGAAGCAGAAGACGACCCAGAGAAGTTCACTCTGCGTGCGGAAGAGTCCATGGCTAAGCACGTGCGCGCCATGGTCGAATTCCAGGACCGTGGAGCTGAAGTATTCGACTACGGTAACTCGATCCGTGACGAAGCCCGCAAGGCTGGCTACGACCGCGCGTTTGAGTTCCCAGGCTTCGTCCCTGCCTACATCCGCCCACTGTTCTGTGAAGGTCTTGGACCATTCCGCTGGGTAGCCCTGTCTGGTGACCCTAAGGACATCGAAGTGACCGACAAGGCGCTGAAGGAACTGTTCCCTGAGAACGAATCCTTGCACCGCTGGTTGGACGCAGCTGCTGAGTACGTGGAGTTCGAAGGTTTGCCTGCTCGTATCTGCTGGTTGGGCTACCGCGAACGCGAAAAGGCCGGTCTGCTCTTCAACAAGCTGGTTGCTGAAGGCAAGGTTTCGGCGCCTATCGTCATTGGTCGTGACCACCTCGACTCCGGTTCGGTTGCTTCGCCTTACCGTGAAACCGAAGGCATGCTTGACGGCACCGACGCCGTGGCCGACTGGCCACTTCTCAACGCTCTGGTGAACACCTCGTCGGGTGCCAGCTGGGTGTCGCTGCACCACGGTGGTGGTGTGGGTATGGGTCGTTCGATCCACGCCGGTCAGGTGTCGGTTGCTGACGGAACTGAGTTGGCGGCTGAGAAGCTTCAGCGCCTGCTCACCAACGACCCAGGTATGGGTGTTCTTCGCCACGTGGACGCTGGTTACGACCGCGCTGTGGAAGTTGCTGAAGAACGTGGCATCCGCGTCCCTGCAGTAGAAAAGTTGAACAAGCGAGCAGACTGAGGCATTCATGCTGATCATTACGAACATTTCGGAACTGGTCACCAACAACCCGGCCCCTAACGCAACCCCCGCTGACCCGCACAGCGACTTCCTGGGTGTCGTCACTGACGCCACCCTGGTCGTTGAGGACGGCAAGGTTGCGTGGGCGGGTCCCACCTCGGACCTGGAAGCGGGGCACCCGCAGGCCGCCGAGGTCGTTGCCACCCAGGCGCCACAGGCACCCTCTGAGGTTGAAGACGGCGCTAACCACCGCGTGATCGACGCGGCAGGCCAGGCGGTCATCCCAGGGTTTGTGGACTCCCACAACCACACGGTGTTCGCCGGTGACCGTTCCGAAGAGTTCGCGGCACGCATGGCGGGGGAGTCGTACTCCGCCGGTGGTATCGCCACAACTGTGAAGGCCACGCGCGCTGCAAGTGATGATGAGCTGGAAGCGAATCTGGTACGACTCATGCGTCAGGCCCAGCACTCGGGTACCACCACGTTTGAGGTGAAGTCGGGGTATGGGTTGGACGTTGAGTCGGAACTCAAGGCACTTGAGTTGGCTTCGCGTCACACGGATGAAGTGACACTCATGGCGGCTCACGTGGTGCCCGCTGAGTTTAAGGATGACCCGGACGCCTACGTGGACCTGGTCATCAACGAAATGATCCCCAAGGCTACGACGCACGCCAAGTGGATCGACGTGTTCTGTGAAAAGGGCGCGTTCACAGAAGAACAAACGGCCCGCATTTTGCAGGCCGGTATCGAGCACGGTTTGCGCCCGCGTTTGCACGCCAACCAGCTCACCGACGGCGGTGCCCTGCAGCTGGCAGCCAAGTACAAGTGCGCGTCTGCTGACCACGCGACTTTCGCCAGCGACGCCGACCTGGCAGCGGCAGCCGAGTCCGGCACAGTGCTGACCCTGTTGCCCAGCATCGAGTTCTCCACCCGCCAGCCCTACCCCGACGCCCGCCGTTACTTTGAGGCCGGCGTGACGGTTGCGATCGCCTCGGACTGCAACCCGGGAAGCGGGTTCTCAAGCTCGATCCCGTTCTGCCTGGCAATCGCGGTGCGCGACATGCACTTCACGGTGGACCAGGCGCTGTGGGCAGCCACTGAAGGCGGGGCAAAAGCCCTGGAACGTGAGGACGTTGGACACTTGCGCCCGGGCGCACGCGCCGACTTCTCAATCCTGGATGCCCCCAGCTACCGGTACCTGGTGTACCGCCCGGGCGTGCAACAGATCGGTGCGGTGTTCTGTGAAGGCGAATTGATCGCGTCCAACCCGCAACCGTACAGTGTTTCTGCATAAGTTTGCATGATGTAGTGCACCCCAACTGTCAGGAGTTTTGATGAACCCAATTGCGCTTGAACCCGATGAGCTAACGTTTGCGCAGGTGGTTGCCGTTGCGCGTGAGAACGCGCCGGTCGAATTGCCTGAGCACGTCCGCGAAGAGGTCGCAAAGACGCGCACCCACGTGGATGACCTGGCTCAGGCCCCCAAACCGGTTTACGGTGTGTCAACGGGCTTTGGTGCCTTGGCGCAGCGTCATATTCCGCACGATCTGCGCTCGCAGTTGCAGAAGTCGCTGATCCGTTCCCACGCCGCGGGTATGGGGGAGCCGGTGGAGCCCGAGGTGGTTCGCGCCTTGATGCTTCTGCGCGCCCGCACGCTGGCTACCGGGCGTACCGGTGTGAAGGTTGAAACGCTGGAAGCATACGTGAACCTGCTCAACGCGGGTATCACCCCGTGGGTGTACGAGCACGGTTCGCTGGGTTGTTCAGGTGACTTGGCGCCGTTGTCCGCATGCGCTCTGGTGGTCATGGGCGAGGGTTATGTCCACGATCCTGAAGGCGGTTCGGAACCGGTTGAGGCGGGTCCTGTTCTCAAAGCAGCAGGTATCACGCCGGTTGAACTGGAAGAAAAAGAAGGCCTAGCGCTCATTAACGGTACGGACGGCATGCTGGGAATGCTCATCATGGCGCTGTACGACTTGGAGAAGCTGCTCACCACCGCTGACCTCACGGCTGCGATGAGCGTTGAGGGTCAGTACGGTACGGACCAGGTGTTCCGTGACGAACTGCACCACCCGTTGCGCCCGCACCCAGGTCAGTCGGCCAGTGCGCGCAACATGCTGGACGCCTTGCACGCTTCACCAATTGTGAAGTCCCACTTTGATTCCACCCACTTGGTGCAGGACGCGTACTCGTTGCGGTGTTCGCCCCAGGTGACCGGTGCTGCCCGTGACGCTGCAACGTTCGCCGCTCAGGTGGCTGCACGCGAAATCCGTGCAGCTGTTGACAACCCAGTGGTGTTGCCTAACGGTGAGGTGTCGTCCAACGGTAACTTCCACGGTGCCCCTATTGCGCACCAGCTGGACTTCTTGTCCATTGTGGTGGCCGATGTCGCCTCGATTGCCGAACGTCGCACCGACCGTTTCATGGACCCTGCGCGTAACCAGGGACTCAACTCGTTCTTGGCTGATGACCCAGGCGTGGACTCCGGGCTCATGATCGCCCACTACACGCAGGCTGCCATGGTGGCTGAAACTAAGCGTTTGGCTGCGCCTGCCTCGGTTGATTCGATTCCGTCCTCAGCCATGCAGGAAGACCACGTATCGATGGGGTGGGGAGCGGCACGCAAACTGCGCACCGCGATTGAAAACCTCACCCGCGTGCTCGCGGTTGAACTGTACGCGGCAGCCCGAGCGATTGAGCTGCGCGAACCAGAACCGGGAGCTGTTACCGGTGCAGTGATCGCGGAACTCCGCAAAGACGTTCCAGGACCAGGCACTGACCGTTTCATGTCACCAGAGTTGGCTGCAACGTACGAGTTTGTGCGTTCGGGCCGTGCCCTTGAAGTCGCAAGCGGGGTCCACCAATTTGTGCATACGCTCACCGACACTGACGGAACTGTTCTTAACGGTTACGCACTGTAAATACTTAAGCGGCCCACTCCCACAGGGGTGGGCCGTCGCCTTATAGCCAGTCACCATTTATCCAGTCACCTTTTAACCACACATACATCCGCTTGATGCGCTGATGATTCGGAGGATCCATGTCAGACGTAGTTTCTCTTCTCAACGACATTCGCGACGTGGGGCGCGATCCGCGTGGCCCCGGATACATGCGACCCGGATTCAGCTCCACCGAACTCAACCTGCGCGAATGGTTCGTGGGCGAAGCGCAGGCACGTGGCTTGGACATCGAAATCGACCGCAACGGGATCACGTGGGCGTGGGTGACCGCCCCGGGCGACAATGCTGTGGTGACCGGCTCGCACCTGGACTCTGTTCCAGGTGGAGGTGAGTTTGACGGGCCGCTGGGGGTCGCCTCGGCGTTGGCAGCCGTTGACCAGCTGAAGGCGGACGGCCGGCTGGAACAGCTCAACCGCCCGCTGGCGTTGGCAGTGTTCCCGGAAGAAGAAGGGTCCCGGTTTGGGGTCGCGTGCCTGGGGTCACGGTTGATCACTGGCGTGATCGAACCGGATCGTGCGTTGGGGCTCAAGGATGCTGAGGGGAAGACTTTCGCCGAGGTGGCTTCCGAGGTGGGTCTGAACCCGGACTCGGTGGGGCAGGATAAGGAACGGTTGTCAAGGATTGGTTCGTTCCTTGAGCTTCACGTGGAGCAGGGTGTGGGTCTGATTGATATTGGGCAGCCGGTGGCCATTGGGTCCTCGATTGTGGGGCACGGCCGTTGGAGGTTCACGTTCGCGGGCCAGGGTAACCACGCCGGAACAACACCGATGACCAAACGTGCTGACCCGGTTGTTGCTGGTTCACAGGTCATTGGTTCGATTCCGGCTGTGGTGGCCGGTGTGGACGGTAAGGCTGTGGCGACTGTGGGCCGTACCATTTTGCACCCGGGTGGTACCAATGTGATCGCGTCGAGCATGGATTTCTGGCTGGACATTCGCCACCCGGATGACGGGGTTGTGGGTGCAGTGTTGCGCGCAATCACGCAGCGGGCGCAAGAAGTTGGGCACGACTTGGGTGTCGAGGTGACGGTAAGCCAGGAGTCATATTCGGCGACAACGCACTTCAACAGCGCGTTCAACCAGCGTCTGCAGGGAGTGCTGCCGGAGGCGCCGATTCTGGATTCGGGTGCGGGGCACGACGCGGGAATCTTGGCAGGGTTTGTGCCGTCTGCCATGCTATTTGTGCGTAACCCTACGGGTGTTTCGCATGCGCCAGAAGAAGCCTGTGAAGAAGACGACCAACGTGCTGGTGTGAAGGCGCTGGCTGATGCGTTGGCGATGGAAGCAGGAGTGCAGGCGTGAAAACTCTGTGGTTTGAAAACCTGTATGTAGACGGCCAGGTGATCAACAGCGTGGCCGTGCTTGTTGCCGATGACGGGTCTGTGGCAGAGATGCGGGCTGGAGTGAGCGCGCCACCTGAGGCTGTTACCTACAGTGGCTTGGCACTGCCGGGTGCGAACAACGCACACTCGCACGCGTTTCACCGGCTGTTGCGCGGGCGTACCCACGCCGACGGCGGGACCTTTTGGACGTGGCGAAAAGTCATGTACCGGGCCGCCGAACAGCTCACGCCAGAAAACTACTACCTGCTGGCACGCGCGGTGTACGCGGAAATGCTCACGGCGGGGTACACCTCGGTAGCGGAATTCCACTACGTCCACCACCAGGTAGGCGGCACTCCTTACGGTGGCCACGACATGGAGCTGGCGTTGGCGCGTGCAGCCCGTGACGTGGGGATTCGCCTGGTGTTGCTGGACACGTGTTATCTGACCGGTGGCATTGGGCAGGAGCTCAACGAGCAGCAGGCGCGGTTTAGCGACGGTTCGATCGACGGTTACCTGGAACGTCACGCGGGGCTTGCGACCGCGTTGGCAGATGACCTGGGTGGCGCTTTTGGCGGGCATTCGACGGTTGGGTACTCCGGTTCAGAGGACCCGCTGGTGACGCTGGGTTCGGCGATTCACTCCGTGCGTGGTGTGGCTAAGCCTGATCTGCCCGCGTTTGCTGGGCTGGACGGGCCGTTGCACGCTCACTTGTCTGAACAGCCGGCAGAAAATGAAGCGTGCCTGGAGCACTACGGTGTGACTCCGACCCGTTTGTTGGCCGATGCTGGTGTTGTGACTGACCGGCTGTCAGCGGTGCACGCCACCCACTTGACGGATGAGGACATCAGGTTGTTGGGGGATGCGCGTTCCGCTGTGGTCATGTGCCCTACGACCGAGGCGGATCTGGCCGACGGTATTGGGCCGGCTTCAGCTTTGGCTGGGGCCAGTGCGGTGATTTCGCTGGGTTCAGATCAGCATGTGGTGCTTGATCCGCTGTTGGAACTCCGGGCTTTGGAGGCTGGTGAACGGCTGGGTAGTGGTGAGCGTGGGCGCTTCAGCCCCGCTGAACTGATTGCTGCACTGACTTCTGGTGGTGCGTATTCGATGCACATTCGCCCGGGGGTGGGTGCTGGCGAGACTCAGGTGGCGGACTTTGTTGTGGTGGACACGGAGTCGGTACGCACGGCTGGTTCGGTTGGCGAACAGGTGGTGTTGGCTGCGACCGCTACGGATGCGACGCACGTGATCGTAGGTGGGCGAGAGGTGGCGGCTCACGGTGAGCACGCGCAACTGGGTGATGTGGCGCAGTTATATGGTGCTGCGTTGCGTGAGTTTGAGCTGGACTGATGTCTCAGGTTCCTGCGCTCAGGCGTGCAGTGGCTATTCTGCGTCATTTGGCTGCGTCGAATCGCCCTATTAGTGCAGGCGCAATTGCGCGGTCTGGGAATGTGCCCAGGTCTTCGGCATATGAGCTGTTGAATGTGTTGGAAGAGCTGGGCCTGGTCACCAAGGTTGATGCGGGCTACTTGCTTGGACCCGGGGTTGCGGAGTTGGGGAGCGCGTATTTGCGGATCAACCCGTTACAGCGGGTGGCGCAAAAGGACGTGCGGGCGCTGGCTGAGCGCGCGCGTGGAGTTGCGCAACTGGCTGTGATCCGCGGGTGGGAAACTGTGTATGTGCTCAAAGAGCAGTCGGTTCATTCGATGGCGGTGATTACGGCGGCTGGTGTGCATATGCCGGCATACTTGACTGCGACGGGCAGGGCAATCATGGCGACGATGGAAAAGCGGGATGTGTTAGCAGCGCTGTCGCGTGAGGTCGCGTTTGTGAACCGGACGGGGAAAGGGCCCAGGTCGGTTCATGATCTGATGGGAGAGCTGACTCGTGTGCGTACGCAGGGGTACGCGATTGAAACCGGTGAGATCACGCCAGGAGTGTGGACGATAGCGGCGCCTGTGTATGACGCGGCGGGACGGGCCCTGGCAGCCGTGGGACTGACGCTGCCGGACAGCGACTATTCACAGGACCGGGTCAGTGAAGCAGCAACGATGTGTACCCGTGCGGCATCCAACGTCACGCAACTCATTGGCGGGGGTTTGAAGACGTAGAGGCGGGAGTTTTTCGCTGGCTTGTTACCCGCGAGGAAACTTTTGGTCATTTTGTTCACATGATGGACGTTGACTGTGCGTTCCGTGGCGAAGACGGCTCGTTGCCTGCCCGTTACCCTTCTGACCAGCAAGTTTACTGATCGGTAAGGAGGTGAAGGTTGCTGTGACACCGCTGGGATCGCCTGTTTTATGCGGTTTGGGTGGCGGTTATTCATGAGCTGTTCAACATCTCCGCGGGTGAAGCGTCTTTATTTTGTTACGATTATGAACGACGTTTAAAGAAGTTTGTGCATTCACTGTGTGTGGGCATTGAGCAATGGTGCCCCGGCAAGAATTGGAAGGAAAAGAATGCGTCCAATATCACGTAAGCGGAGTCTCCGCGTTGCGGCAACTGGTCTGACTCTCGCAATGGCAGCGGCATTCGCGCCCGGTGCTGTCCCGTCTGCACTTGATGCCCCAGCGGCTGCGAATACGCTGCTCGAGCCAGACGCTGTCAATTCGCCTGGTGAAAGAAATGCACGGCAGACTGTCAACGGCAACGTCTACTGGGACCGTGAAGGAACCCAGTAGACTAAGTCGGGAATCGACACTCCTCTTGAGAACGTCACGGTCTACGCCCAGTGGATGGATGAACGTGTCAAGGGCTATACCGTTTCGCCTGTCTACAAGACGACTACCCGTGCAGACGGCTCATACACGGTGCACTTCCCAACCTATAAGGATGTGGCCGGTGTCGAGCACAAGTTCACCGCAAATCCATATCAGAAGCTACGAGTGTGGATCGAAAATCCAGATGCCGATCGCTTTCAGGTTTCCTTCCAGGAAGGCGACGGAGTATTCAAAGACTCCGTCAACCGGTACAACTCCACGTGGGATGTTGCAACGAACCGAGTTAACGAGCAAAACATTGCACTGACCGAACGGCCACAGACCTGGCTAAGCCTGCCTGAAGCGCAGCGTACTGAATCAGAGGCCGAACAGGACCGTGGAAATATCAAAGGGCGTGTCTTCTGGGATCAGCAAAATTATATTGGTGGCGGAGATGTTCCTTCATACAACTTTGCTCACGGCGACGTTGCCATTCCCAAAGCTAAAGTTATCGGGTCGTACCTCCGGGACGAAGTAGTCAATGTTCTGGAAAAGTGGAAGAAAGACAACCCTGGTTACACTCGCGAACAGTTTGTCCAAGCGCAGAAGGACGCAATAGCTAAGTTTGAGACCGACAATCCGGGTAAGTCGGCAATTGCTGAAACCGTGACAGCTACTACGGACGCCCAAGGACGGTACGTTCTTCAGTTCAAGGGTACGTATGGAGTCTCATCGACGAACATCGGGACTCTTCCAAATGAGGAAGCCAAGAAACTCTTCCACACCGTCGCCGACTCTGCCGCCGCTGGACGATGGGCCACATCGGGAGGAGACGTTGCTCAAGGCGTGGGTGCAGGGAAAGTCTCAAAGCACATCAACCGCGACTACGTATACGTGTATCTGGAGACAGATGAGTCTGCGAACGTCAACCCAGATAACTTCCGTCAAGCCTACTTCCAGGATCCAGCATGGGATGCACGGTATGCAACAAAGCCTGAGTATGGTGACATCGAAAACTCAGACTTTGCACTGAAGCCCTCAAAGCCGGGCTTTGATGTTGTTGATTACAACACCACCGACAAGCCTGCTTTCAAGGGCACCACGGTGCAGACCAGGACTGTTGGCCTCGTGCCGAATTCGCCGTACACCATCCAGTGGTACGACGCCGCCGGAAATAAAGTCGGAACCAAGTGCGATGTCACCACCGATAACTTCGGCGCAGCTAAGTCGTGCCCGCTGACCGTTCCGGACACTGCTAAGGCCGGAGACGTCTACACCGCTATGGTGCTTCTCCCTGACGGTACGCCGTACCTGGCTGATTCGTTCATTGTCCAGGACCCGATTGCAAATTCCATAGACCCCGAGTACGAAGACAAGCTGGTTGTTCCTGGTGAGGAAACGAAGTCGTCTCCGACCTTCACTGACGATGACGATAAGGACGTCAAGGCTCCTGAGGGTTCGAAGTTCGCGATTCCTGAAGGCTTCGAGGTTCCTGAGGGCTACGAAGTTTCGATTGATGAGAACACTGGTGAGATCACCGTTACGTTCCCGGACAAGTCGAAGCTGAACAAGGACACTGTCGAAGAGTTCTATGTTCCTGTCATGGTGACTTACCCGGATGGCAGCAAGGACGACGCTAAGGCGTTCTTCAATCTGGACACCGACGGTGACGGTGATCCTGACGTTACGGATCCGGATGATGACGGTGACGGCATCCCGGATGAGGACGACAGCAACCCGAAGGTTCCGAACGCGAACGATCACTTCGAGCCTGGTTATGAAGATGGTTCGGGTAAGCCTGGTGAAGATGTCAAGATCGATGCTCCGACCTTTAAGGACAAGGACGGTAAGGACACCAAGGCTCCTGAGGGCACCAAGTTCACTCCTGGTGAGGGCGCTCCTGAGGGTGTGACCATCGATGAGAACACCGGTGAGATCACGGTTCCGATCCCTGAGGATGCTAAGCCTGGTGACAAGATCACTGTTCCGGTTGTTGTGACCTACCCGGACGGCACCAAGGACACCGTTGACGTCACCGTCACGGTTGAAGAACCTGACGCTGAAAAGCCTGACTGGAAGGACGACAAGGGTAAGCCTGGCGACAAGGTCGAAATCCCGAACGAGGGCGGTCCGGTTCCGGACGGCTCCACCGTTGAGACGGAAGGCCCTGGTAAGGCTGAAATCGATGAAGACGGCAACCTCATCGTCGACATCGACAAGGACGCTAAGCCTGGTGACAAGATCGAAATTGTCGTCAAGGACAAGGACGGCAACGAGATCGACCGCGTAGTTGTCGAGGTTGAAGAAGATCCTGACGCTCCGAAGCAGGCTGACGAGCTCGAACCAGAGTACAAGGATGGCTTCGGCAAGCCTGGTACCAAGGCTCCGATTGATGCTCCAACCTTCACGGACAAGGACGGAAACAAGGTTACGGTTCCGGAAGGCACCAAGTTCAGCACCGACAAGGATGGTGTTGAAGTTGCTGAAGATGGCTCACTGAAGGTCCAGATTCCGGAAACGGCAAAGCCTGGTGACAAGATCACTGTTCCGGTTGTTGTGACCTACCCGGACGGCACCAAGGACACCGTTGACGTCACCGTCACGGTTGAAGAACCTGACGCTGAAAAGCCTGACTGGAAGGACGACAAGGGTAAGCCTGGCGACAAGGTCGAAATCCCGAACGAGGGCGGTCCGGTTCCGGACGGCTCCACCGTTGAGACGGAAGGCCCTGGTAAGGCTGAAATCGATGAAGACGGCAACCTCATCGTCGACATCGACAAGGACGCTAAGCCTGGTGACAAGATCGAAATTGTCGTCAAGGACAAGGACGGCAACGAGATCGACCGCGTAGTTGTCGAGGTTGAAGAAGATCCTGACGCTCCGAAGCAGGCTGACGAGCTCGAACCAGAGTACAAGGATGGCTTCGGCAAGCCTGGTACCAAGGCTCCGATTGATGCTCCAACCTTCACGGACAAGGACGGAAACAAGGTTACGGTTCCGGAAGGCACCAAGTTCAGCACCGACAAGGATGGTGTTGAAGTTGCTGAAGATGGCTCACTGAAGGTCCAGATTCCGGAAACGGCAAAGCCTGGTGACAAGATCACTGTCCCTGTGGACGTGACTTACCCAGACGGTTCGAAGGACACCGTTGACGTCACTGTGACCGTTGAGAAGCCTGACACTCCTGCGCCTTCTGAAAAGGACAACGAGAAGTTCGAGCCTGAGTACAAGGATGGCTTCGGCAAGCCTGGTACCAAGGCTCC
Source organism: Brevibacterium sp. ACRRH (assembly GCF_022346365.1). Taxonomy (NCBI): domain Bacteria; kingdom Bacillati; phylum Actinomycetota; class Actinomycetes; order Micrococcales; family Brevibacteriaceae; genus Brevibacterium; species Brevibacterium sp. ACRRH. Next base: position 926 of record NZ_JAKRMN010000002.1, on the reverse strand, counting down.
GATTGACGCTCCAACCTTCACGGACAAGGACGGAAACAAGGTTACGGTTCCGGAAGGCACCAAGTTCGGCACCGACAAGGACGGCGTGGAAGTTGCTGAAGACGGATCACTGAAGGTCCAGATTCCGGCTGACGCTAAGCCTGGTGACGAAATCAAGGTTCCTGTGACCGTGACTTACCCAGACGGTTCGAAGGACAACGTCGACGTGACAGTTACTGTCACCGACCCTGACAAGAAGCCTGAATGGGGCGACGACGAAGGTGCACCCGGTGACAAGGTAACTGTCCCGAACGAAGGTGGCGACGTTCCAGAAGGTTCAACCACTGAAGTCGAGGGTCCTGGTAAGGCCGAAATCGATGAAAACGGCAACCTTGTCGTTGACATCGAGGAAGACGCCAAGCCTGGTGACAAGATCGTTGTCGAGGTGAAGGACCCAGAAGGCAACACGATCGACGAATCGACCGTGACTGTTACCGAACCGCCCGCCCCTGCTGAAAAGGACAACGAGAAGTTCGAGCCTGAATACGAAGACGGCTCGGGTAAGCCTGGTGAAGACGTCAAGGTCGAGAAGCCTGAGTTCAAGGACAAGGACGGTAAAGAAACCAAGGCTCCTGAAGGAACGAAGTTCACTCCTGGTGAGAACGCTCCTGAGGGCGTGAAGGTTGACGAAAACACCGGTGAAATCACCGTTCCGATTCCTGAGGACGCTAAGCCTGGTGACAAGATCACTGTCCCTGTGGACGTGACTTACCCAGACGGTTCGAAGGACACTGTTGACGTCACTGTGACCGTTGAGAAGCCTGACGCTCCTGCTGAGAAGCCGGACTGGAAGGACGACAAGGGTAAGCCTGGCGACAAGGTCGAAATTCCGAACACCGGTGGCCCAGTCGAGGACGGCACAACTGTTGAGACGGAAGGCCCTGGTA